>NZ_JAUBSD010000065.1:0-39818 GCF_036704575.1 Microcoleus sp. K5-D4 | reverse complement strand
CCGCCAGTGTTGGTGGTGACACTGGCAGCATTGACGGCATTAAATGTAGTGGTTGCTGTACTGTTGGCGTTGATATTACCGAATGGAGTTGTGCCACCACTTCCTACTGCACCCGTAAATGTTAGATTTGATGCACCAGCATTGGCAGTGATATCGCTATTACCATCTAAGGTGGAAGCAAAGGTAATGCCATTACCAGTTAAAACTGGGTTATTGGCAATGGTGACGGCATCGTTATAAGTTTGGGCACCAGTAGTTGTGACTGTGCTATTGAGTTGAGTTGTACCGCCAGTGTTGGTGGTGACACTGGCAGCATTGACGGCATTAAATGTAGTGGTTGCTGTACTGTTGGCGTTGATATTACCGAATGGAGTTGTGCCACCACTTCCTACTGCACCCGTAAATGTTATGTTGCCTGTGCCAGCAGTAGCGGTAAGGTTATTATTACCAAGGTTATTATTACCATCGATAGCTCCATTTAAAGTAATGTTGCCACTACTGCCTGTATTGAGGGTGACATTATTACCCAGTAATGTATTTCCATTGATGGTGATATTTTGATTGGAGGTGCTGATGTCAGCATTTAGAGAAGTTGTAGGGGCAGAAAGGGTAATTGAAGCATTGTTGGTTCCCGTGATGGGACTGTTAATTGTAATTGTACCGGGTGAAGTTTGCAGGGTGGTAGGCGGATTTAAGGTAATAGGGCTATCAACTAAAATGTCACCACCGCTATTAGTTTGAATGGTAAATGAACCTAAGCTGGGCTGTAATAATCCTAATTGTGTGGGTGTTAAATTTAATCCGCTACCAGGAATGCCACCGATGACTATTGGCGCACCTGCTGTTAATGGCTGTAGGGTTAAATTGCCTGTACCAGATACATTTTCCGTCCAATTAATTGAGTTACTTGTAAGGAGAATGTTGTTGGTAATTGTCGCTGGGCTATTTAAGTTAATACTGCCGCTTGCTGTTACGTTTCCGGTAAGATTGGTATTACCTGTGGTATTGATGGTGAGATTTCCCATGGGAATGATACTACCGATCGCGCCTGTAAAGGTGACGTTACCTGCACCTGCATTGACTAATAAACTTTCAGTGTTTGCTGTAGTGCCGTTGAGGGTGCTATTAAAGGTAAGGTTGCCGCTGCTGGTAGTTCCTGATGTTGTCAGGGTAATAGTTGGTTGAGTGAGGATAACGGGTGATGGGAAAGTAATATTGCCACCGCTACCTGCTGTGGCTGAGGCATCAATATCGCCGCTAATTGTCGTATTGTTTGTACCAGGATTGAAGGTGATCTGGCCAGCGGTGCTGCTGCTAGAAGTTGAAGTGGTAGTAGAATCAAGTAAACCTGTAGTAATTCCCCCTGGCGCAGTTAAGGCAATCGGCCCTCCATTTCCTGAACTGGAGTAGGAATAAAAATTTCCACCAGCGGTGTTAATTGCGCCTGTTCCTCCGGTGACAGATAGGGTAATATTTCCTGCCGTACCTGTGCCTGATGAAAAGGAATTGGTGCCTCCAGTGGTAATGTTACCACCACCAGTTAAGAAGGCGATCGCGCCTCCATTTCCTGAACTGGAAGTGGCATCTACCAGTCCGGCAGTAGTGTTGATTGCGCCTGTTACTCCGGTGACAGAAAGGGTAATGTTCCCTCCATTACCTACGCCCGATGAACCGGTAACTAGATTGTTGGTAGTAATGTTACCATCAGCAGTTGAAAGGGCGATCGCGCCTCCATTTCCAGAAGTAGAAGTGGCATTCAGACCTCCAGCAGTTGTGTCGATCGCACCTATTCCTCCGGCAGCGAGGGTAATATTCCCTCCCGTACCTACACCTGATGAGGAAGAATTCATAAGACCAGTAGTAATATTACCACCAGCAGTTGAAAGGGCGATCGCTCCTCCATTTCCTGAAGTGGAAGAGGAATCCAGAACTCCAGCACTGGTGTTGATCGAACCTGTTCCTCCGGTAACAGAAAGAGTGATATTCCCGGACGTACCTGTACCCAAGGAATACAAATTAGCAGTGGTAATGTTACCGCCGGAAGTTGAGAGGGTGATCGCTCCTCCATTTCCATTAGATGAAGATGAATAGGAAGATAGATAGGCATATCCATAACTGGTGTTGATTGAACCTGTACCTCCTGTAACAGAGAGGGTGATATTCCCTCCATTTCCTGAAGATGAAGGGGAAAGTAGAGAGCCAGTATTAATGTTGCCACCAGTAGTGGAGAGGGCGATCGCTCCCCCATTTCCTGAAATCAGAGTGGCAGCAGTGGTGTTGATATCATTGGTACTGGTGAGGCTAATATTTCCGCCGCTAGTACCAACGTTAGTAGCAAGGTTGGCATTAACTGATATTGCATTACTAGCATTTAATGCGATCGCCCCATTTCCAATATTAGTAATAGGTTGATTAACAGTAATATTATTATCAGCTTGCAGTGTCAACGAATTACTACTATTCCAAAAAACGGGAGCACTAACTGTAATATCGCCTGCATTAGCAAAGCCAGATGCAGTGGAAATTGTGACATTGCTTGCTCCCAGTTGGGTTTGCAGCGTGCCGTTGTTGATTGTAGATGTGCTGCTTGAGGGTGCAAATGTACCCCCTAATGTGCCGCCTGCATCCGCACCAGTGCTAATAGTAATATCAGTAGGATCTAACAATAAAGTTCCAGCAATGCCCAAGGTTGATCGCAAATCAACTAATCCTTGAAAATCCAGCGATTGCTTTCCCGACACTTCCACAAAGCCGCCATTCCCAGAAAACAAGCCACCTCTGGCAGTAATATTGCCATTAAAGCGAGTAGTTTCATCAGCCCAAACTATGACTCGCCCGCCATTCCCATTACTAACAGCATCAGCATTAATCGTCGAGTCGCTGCTGACAAAAGTCCGCGAAGCATTGGGCACCGTCCCTAAACCTTGATAATCTCCGCCAATCAGTACATTACCGCCGCCGTTAATCCCAGAAGCATCGATATTGCCTGCAATAACTCCTACTTTGTCGCCTAAAATATTTACAGTACCCCCAGTGTCGCCAGAGACGTTGAGAGTGCCGGATGCGATCGCAGTTCCCGCAGTTACCGGCACAGCAGTATTCCCTGTCAACACAACGTCGCCATTGGGATTTACCGTCAAACCCGTCGCCTGTGCCACACCTTGTCCAGTCAGCAACTCCGGCAAAGATAACACTGGCTGCGTCCAATTGTTTGGCAGCGAACTTGGATTTGCTGTCGGCTGAATATCCAAACTCAATAAATTTCCAGCTTGACTAATTCGCACCAAATTGTTACCAGGTACGGCGCTGATCAGAATATTGCCGCTAGGCGCAGTTACCTGACCCGTATTGACAACCGTACCGCCGATCAAACTTAAACTTTGACCAGGTGTCACCGTCAGATTGCCTGCATTAACAATGCTTCCCCCTGGCAAATTGGTAAACGCAAAACTATTCGGCGCCCCGATTAATGTTGCCCAATTGTTATTGCCGATCGCACTAAACCACTGATTGTTCCCAAAACCAATCCCTGTCGCCGTAGTAGCATTAAAAGATCCAGGCACGTTGAGACTGGCATTCGGCCCGAAAATCATGCCAGCAGGATTCATCAAAAATAAATTGGAATTCCCGCCCGTAACTTGAATTAAGCCATTGATTAAAGAAGGATTACCCCCAGTAATTCTTCCCAAAATATTTTGAATATTGGGATTGGTCAAAAAGTTAGCCGTTTGAGCCTCGCTGAGGCCGAACTGAGTAAAACTGTGAAAAAGATTAGCCCCATCTCCGCTGAAAGACCCCCCGGAAATGTCGTAGCGGTTGCCGTTGGGAGTAACAACTGTGTTAGTGCCGTCTGGTGCCGGGGCTATGGGTTGCGCGTTGGCCGAACCAGCCGCTGCACTCAGCCAGCTAACAATGAATAACCATCCGAGCAAATGTAGTTTGTTGGGTGTCATTGTGTTTAAAGATTGTGCTTAAAGTGCGATCGTATTTATTTATACTATTTTTACTCCTAAAAAAAAATCATGTCAATAGGAGCAGCCTATTTTTAGTTGCTGAATAATTAGTACGGGACAAGGAAATGTAGGTTTTTAATTACTATGATTTACGTAAAAACTGTTTTTTTACTAGAAGTCAGGCGCGGGAAATTAAACTTGGTTTCTTTTTTTGACTTTCACTGCTTCCCTGACTCAATTACCTTAAAAAACCGGGTTAATGCGTCCGGAACTGTGGGGGAAAATATGGCACCGAACGGGAGGGTTAGGGGTTTAAAAAACTCTGAATATTAGTCAAAATTACGTAAGTACCGCTCGCCTATTATACAGCTTGCTTAGAGTGGCAAAAAACTCGCTCAAATCTTTAATTGCGGTCGTGCCCACTTCTTTCTGCATCGGCCGAGCAGCTTGCAGCGCGCTTTGAGGAACAACGAACCGAACAGCAGACTTTCTCTCAAAAACTTTATATTTTTGGGATGAACTTTACCAAAACTTTATAAAGCTCGATTAAAATTTTTATGTATTTTTGATGAAAGCCAATATTTGCAAGTCTTGCACTCAACTTTAGACTGTTACCGAAACGAAGTAAATGTAGTAGGTTGGAAGTCTAGGCAGGATGAAAATCTTGCTCTGACAGATTAAACTATGCGAGTCTGGTGTCAGTGAAAACTCTTAGAAGAAGCACTCATTTACTCCAAAACACCCTTAAGTGAGATCTGTATGTAGATTCACTGGTGTGGAGCCTCTTCTTTAGGTTTGACGATCGCCCTAAATATCGCAGGCTCGCGATCGTCTATTCGCGTCACGGCAACATGGCATTTAGGGCATTTTCCGCCTTACTACCTAACAATACAGGAGGAATCAGGGTTATGACTACCTTAACGCTAGTCAAAAAAACATCTTTTACAGTCGCCAGCTTGGTAACCACAATGTTGCTCAGCATCTGCCCGCCCGTCCGAGCTTTCATGTTTGGCACTGGCGGCATCCAGTTCGATCAAGATACAAAGATCAACTTTAGATTCAACAACTCTTTCAGCCCTTACCAGTCAAGCTTGTGGGTGGCCCAAGCTGACCCACAAAACAATGGCTACACCAACATCGCCAGACTGTTTTACGAGACTCAACCCTCAGATAACGGCTCTGCCAACAACTGGGAAGCAACCTTCGGGAACGCAGTCACCTCCGAAAACGGCTCCATCACCCAAACCTTCACATTTTTGCAGGATCAAATTTATGCCCTGCTGCTGTGGAGCGACACAGGTAACGGCAGACCTTTCGAGCAATACGTCTCGTCGAGTACCTTCATGAACAGCCCCAACTGGTGGGCCGCCGGCACCCAGTTCCGAAGAGAGGAATGTCTGGTGGCGGGATGTCAGCTTGCTGTGTTTGGTGACTTTATGCTCAACTACAATTCCAGCGACTCATTTGCAAACATCAACGGCGGTAAAGGCCCAGAGCAATTTTCATCGCTCACAAAGGCCCAACTGGCTAATGGCACACAAATCTCCTTCGACGATGCCAAACCAGGAACCGAGCTTGACTTCAAAGACTTCACCGTGTCGGCTGAGTTAGTCCCCGAACCAGTCCCCGAACCAGTCCCCGAACCAGTCCCCGAACCAGTCACAGTGTTCGGGACTATCCTGGGTATCGGGGCTTTGGCTGCGACTCGCAGGAAAAAAAAGCGAGGGCAGCAACCATAAAAATGACTATTAACCAGCCCCATACAAATCTAAATAGTGCGTCTGTTCAGTGGTACTCTGAGAAATAGCATTTCTAAATGTTAAGACTTTTTCCATAACGGGAAAAATAGCATCCTAACAAAGGCACTATTCATGGTATCCACCGCAGAAAAAACGAACGTAGGCTACATCACCCAAATCATCGGGCCAGTTGTAGACGTAAAATTCCCAGGCGGCAAACTGCCCCAAATCTATAACGCTCTCACAATTTCCGGCAAAAACGAAGCAGGTCAAGACGTTGCCGTTACCTGCGAAGTTCAACAACTGCTCGGAGACAGCCAAGTGCGCGCCGTTTCCATGAGTACCACCGACGGCTTGGTGCGTGGCATGGAAGTAGTAGATACCGGGGAAGCGATCCAAGTTCCCGTCGGAATCCCAACTCTCGGCCGGATTTTTAACGTCATCGGTCAACCCGTAGACAACCTCGGCCCGGTCAATACTTCCGAAAGTATGCCCATCCACCGCAACCCGCCGGCTTTCACCGAACTGGAAACCAAGCCTTCGGTGTTTGAAACTGGGATCAAGGTGATTGACCTGCTCGCGCCCTACCGTCGCGGTGGCAAAATCGGTTTGTTCGGCGGCGCAGGCGTCGGCAAAACCGTGATTATGATGGAACTCGTGAACAACATCGCCAAGGCTCACGGTGGCGTGTCCGTGTTCGGTGGTGTGGGCGAGCGCACCCGCGAAGGTAATGACCTCTACAAAGAAATGATCGAGTCGGGGGTTATTGACGAAGAAGACCGCAGCAAGTCAAAAATTGCTCTGGTTTACGGTCAAATGAACGAGCCGCCTGGTGCTCGGATGCGCGTGGGCCTGTCGGCTCTGGCGATGGCCGAATACTTCCGTGATGTCAGCAAGCAAGACGTGCTGCTGTTCATTGACAATATCTTCCGGTTTGTGCAAGCGGGTTCTGAGGTATCGGCTCTGTTGGGTCGGATGCCTTCGGCTGTGGGATATCAGCCGACTCTCGGTACAGACATGGGCGACTTGCAAGAACGGATTACTTCGACTACCGAAGGTTCGATTACTTCGGTTCAAGCTGTGTACGTACCTGCGGATGACTTGACTGACCCCGCACCGGCTACGACTTTTGCTCACTTGGACGCTACAACTGTGTTGTCTCGCGGTTTGGCTGCGAAGGGGATTTATCCTGCGGTTGACCCGCTGGATTCTACGTCTACGATGTTGCAAGTTAGCGTTGTCGGCGAAGAGCACTATGGTGTTGCTCGTCAGGTGCAGTCTACTCTGCAACGCTATAAGGAATTGCAAGACATTATTGCAATTTTGGGCTTGGATGAGCTCTCAGAAGATGACCGCTTGACCGTTTCTCGCGCTCGCAAAATTGAACGGTTCTTGTCTCAACCGTTCTTTGTGGCTGAAGTGTTCACCGGTTCCCCCGGCAAGTACGTCAAGCTGGCAGACACCATTAAGGGCTTCCAGATGATTTTGGCTGGCGAACTTGACGAATTACCTGAACAAGCTTTCTATTTGGTGGGCGATATCAACGAGGCGATCGCCAAAGCTGAAAAAATGAAAGCTGACGCCAAGTAATTTTAGTCATGAGTCAGTAGTCAGTAGTCAGTCGTTATTAGTTATTAGTTATTAGTTATTTGTTATTGGTAACAACTGACAACTGATAACTGGCAACTGACAACTGACAACTGACAACTGACAACTGACAACTGACAACCGACAACTGACAATTTATGACATTAACTGTGCGCGTAGTGGCCCCAGACAAAACTGTTTGGGATTCTAATGCTGAAGAAGTAATTCTGCCGAGCACCACAGGCCAACTGGGTATCTTGAGCGGTCACGCTCCTATGTTGACAGCTTTGGATACCGGAGTGATGCGCGTCCGTCCCGGCAAGGAATGGGTGTCTATTGCTCTGATGGGCGGCTTTGCAGAAATCCAAGAAAACAAAGTTACTATTCTTGTCAACGGCGCTGAAAAAGGCGAAACCATTGATAAAGAAGCTGCTCGTACTGCTTACACCGAAGCAGAAGCTCGTTTGGAAAAGGCTACTAGCGGCACTTTGCAAGAGCAAATTCAAGCTAAGCAAGCAATCAAGCGCGCGAGAGCTCGTTTCCAAGCTGCCGGCGGCACGCTCTAGCTCTCAGGGTAAGGACATAGTGCTTTTGTAGTAGGGACACAACATTGTTGTGTCCCTACTGTTTTTCTCACGTTGTGTCCCTAATGTTTTGCTAAACTCCCGCCTCGGACAATAGAGATTGCATTGTTTCCCAAGATAACCCCTGCTGAAGATAGCGGGGGTTATTTGGATTGTAGGGGCTCTCCACGCGATCGACACTGACAATTTGGGCTTCCTCCGGCAAAACAGGAACATCTGGATCGAAAGCGGTCGATCGTGTCAAAGAGCTAGAAAAGCCTTTAAAAATAGCAATTTCATCGAATTCGCCGTCAATTTCGGCCTTTACGATTAAAACTTCGTGCGATCGTTTTACCGTGTATTGTTCCAAGCGACGAGCAATAGAGTCAGCCATAGCAAATCTCACTTTCCTGAAATCTGCTATAATATAGCTTAGTTTTGTGCCTAACTTCAGGGACATCCAGCTAAATTTTTATTGTTAAGTATACCTTTTTTTACAGCAGGAAGTAAGCAGACATCATATAAATTTTGTAAAAAACCTCGGAAAAACTTTCCTGCTGCCAAACCTACTTGTCGGATATTTTATGAACCACAAGAAGACTAGGTTGCAAGTATCATTTCTTAGTCAAAATTGTATTAAACTGCCTTTAGCTTGGGAGATACGCTGCTATTTATTCTAGTTTTTTGCTTGAGAGCAGGTCTGGTAAGTTGCCACTCAAAGCTAATAAATAACTGTTTACTGGGCGGGAATTCTAGTTAGTGACTCAATTCTATAGCGTTTGGGCGAGCGAGAAAAATATATGTGCCGATTTGTCGATAGAGTCACAGTAAAAGGCAAAAAATCAGCCGTGTCGGTGTTTGAAATTTATGCTGCAGAAACAGAACAAAGCATTGAACTAAAACAGGAAACTGCTGCTAAGTTTCAAAAAGGTCAGGAGATTTATTTCGAGCAAAATTTTACTGAAGCGCAAAAATTATTCAGTAAGATTTGCGGAAGAAATCCTCAAGATAGGTTAGCAGCAATTTACTGCCAGCGCTCTCTAAAGAATGGAATGTATGGAGTGCCTGAAGGATGGTCGGGGATAGAAGCTTTGGATGAAAAGTAGTGATACAGATATATTGTATGTGAACATCGGTAGGGATAGGGCAATGCCTTGTCCGGCGGGGGGAGTAGGACACGGAAATGCCGTGTCCGTATGGTTCGCTTTGACTTTTAATAATTTGCTATAACAATACTTCGGACAGTTTTTTAACGGCCCTGTAAGCCGATCGCGAGAAAGCCCTGCCATTTTTAACGCATTTTAGGAAACTTAGGGCGCTTACTTAAACCTTGAAATAATAGTCCACCATATAGCCAGTCTGGGTTTCGGACACTCGATTAGATATAAAACTGTCCGAAGTATTGCTATAAGATTAAGGATTGTAGAAACTAGATCAGGTCTTCCTTGCGTAAGTTGTGTTTAAGTACAAAATGGTTTATAATCTTTACCAGCGCTCAGCCTTCGCTCCAAGTATTAACTGGGTTTTCCAACCTAAATTAATGTTATGTCCACTCTTTCTCTCAAGCACTTAGTGGCAAAACTTTCAAGAAAAGCAACGCTGCAAACTGTACTCATAGTTCCGTTTGTCTTGCAAGTATTTTCAGCGGTGGGTATTGTAGGATACTTATCATTTAGGAACTCTCAAAGAGCAGTGAATGACCTTGCTGATCAGTTGATGAGCGAGGTGAGCAATCGCATTGAGCAAAATTTGAGAACTTATCTGCAAACTCCGCACCAAATCAATCAAAGCAAGCTGGATGCGGTGAAACTGGGTTTTGTGAACATGAAAGACTTGTCAGCTTGGGAAAAGTATTTGTGGCGACAAGTGCAATTATATCCTTATATCAATTTTACATCGATCGCTAATCAAGATGGAGAATATCGCACTGGCGAAAAGATGTCTAACGGCACTTTATTGATTAACGCATCGGGTCAATCTAGAGGTTTTGATTTTTATTCTTACAATACTAATGATAGGGGCGATCGCACGACAGTAGCAGCCTACGTCAAAAACTTCGACATCCGACAGCACCCTTCCTACACCTATGCAGCTCTAGAAGCCAAACCCACTTGGAGTTCAGTTTATGTATCCTTACTAGAACCCACATTGATTCTCAGCGCGCTGCAACCAGTTTACAACAGCCAGAAACAGCTAGAAGGAGTATTAATTGCTGCTTTGCGTCTCGACAGTATCGGTCAATTTTTAAACAGCCTCAAAATAGGCCAATCTGGTCAAACTTTTATTATCGAAAGAAACGGCACGCTGCTGGCAACTTCCACACCGGAAAAACCTTTCCGCACCCAAAACGGTCAAAAAGAACTGTTTAAAGTTACAGAAAGCAGCGATGCAGTAACGCAAACTACAGCTAAATATTTAGAAAGTCACTTTCAAAACTTCTACCAAATTACCAAATTGCAGCAAATCCATTTTGAGATAAACGGGAAACAGCAATTTTTAAAAGTTCTACCCTTCCAAGACGGCAAGGGTTTAGATTTACTAATTGTCGTCGTCGTTCCCGAAGCCGACTTTATGGAACAAATTCATGCGGGCAACCGAACTACAGTTTTGCTATGCTTGGCAGCTTTGGGCATGGCAACTGTGTTAGGACTTCTCACTTCTGGCTGGATTATCAAACCTCTTATAAAATTAAAAAATGCAGCAATAGCTTTATCTGAAGGACAATTTGACCAAACTGTAAAGCTCGATCGCTCCGACGAGTTGGGCGTACTTGCCGCTGCCTTTAACAGCATGGCAGCACAACTGCAAGCATCTTTTACTGCCTTAGAAACTAAAAATATCGAATTGCAGCGACTAGACAAACTGAAAGACGAATTCTTAGCCAATACTTCCCACGAACTCCGCACTCCCCTCAACGGCATTATTGGGATTGCAGAATCTTTAATAGACGGTGCTACCGGACAACTGTCAGACTCAACAAATTTTAACTTAGCCTTGATTACATCCTCTGGCAAAAGATTGTCTTCTTTAATTAACGATATTCTGGACTTTTCTCAGCTCAAACACAAAAAGATAGAACTACAAATTAAGTCCGTCGGTCTTCGAGAAATAGTCTCTGTTATTCTCACTTTGTCTCAGCCATTAGTAGGCAAAAAAAACTTGCAGTTGATTAACTCAGTCGCTCCTGAATTGCCGCAAATAGCAGCCGATGAGAATCGCTTGCAGCAAATACTTTACAACTTAATCGGCAATGCCATTAAATTTACCGAAAGCGGCACAGTTGAAATTTCAGCAGAATTGGTAACGGGCAATGCACAATCACCGCATAATTCCCAATTAGCCATTACTGTATCTGACACTGGCATTGGCATCCCCGAAGATAAATTAGAGCGAATTTTTGAATCCTTTGAACAAGCTGACGGTTCCACTGCTAGAGAATATGGCGGCACGGGTTTAGGGTTAACTGTTGCCAAGCAATTAGTGGAATTGCACGGAGGGCAAATTCGAGTATCTTCAAATGTAGGCGTCGGTTCCCAATTCATCTTTACTTTGCCCGTATCTGAGAATCAGCCGGAATTTAGCAGCAGACAGCCGCTTTTAACCGAGGAATCTCGAATTTTAATCACTCGTGAATTCGCCCCCGAATCATCTATAATAAATTCTCAGGTCTTAGCCAATAGCGAGTTCCTAGAAAGTGAAAAATTAAAAATTTTGGTAGTGGATGATGAGCCGATTAATATTCATGTCATCATCAACAGTCTTTCTCTAGAAAACTACGAAATCACTCAAGCTAGCAACGGCTTAGAAGCTTTAAATTTAATTAAATCAGGATTTAAGCCAGACTTGATTTTACTCGACGTAATGATGCCGCAGATGACTGGTTATGAAGTGTGTCGAGAAGTCCGCAAAAAATACTCGCCTTTAGAAATGCCGATTCTGATGCTGACGGCAAAAAATCAAACTAGCGACTTGGTAGAAGCTTTTAACTTAGAAGCAAATGATTATGTAACTAAACCTTTTATCAAAAAGGAATTATTGGCGAGAATTAACACGCAAATTCGCCTTGCCAAACTGAATGCAGCCTACGGCAGGTTTGTACCGCACGATTTTCTAAACTTGCTGGAAAAGCCGAGTATTATTGAAGTAAAATTAGGCGAAAATCAGGAAAGAAATATGACCGTGCTGTTTGCTGATATTCGCTCGTTTACGGCACTTTCCGAAAATATGACACCGCCTGAAAATTTTGCTTTTATTAACACTTACTTAGGAAGGGTTAGCCCTGCAATCAGGAAAAATAACGGGTTTATTGACAAATATATTGGTGATGCAGTCATGGCACTGTTTCCTACATCTCCTGATGATGGTGTACGAGCAGCAATTGATATGCAAAAAGAAGTGAATATCTACAACCAGCAGCGAGAAAAAAATGGTTTGTGTCCGATCGCGATCGGCGTCGGTTTACACGCGGGCAATTTGATGTTGGGTACAATTGGCGAGCGAGAACGGATGGAAAGTACGGTGATTGCTGATGCGGTGAATCTCGCCTCTCGTTTGGAAGGATTGACTAAGGTTTACGGCGCGGGCATTCTAGTTAGCGGTGCAATTATCGATCGCCTAGACGATCCAGAAAAATATAAGTACAGATTTGTCGATCGAGTAATGGTGAAAGGAAAGACAAATGCTGTGTCGGTTTTTGAAATTTACGAGACAGAAACAGAGGAAAGCATTGTACTTAAGCAGCAAACTGCGGAGATTTTTCAAGAAGCTCTCAATTTTTACTACGAGCAAAAATTTGTTGCCGCCCAAAAAGTATTTCAAAACATTTTACAAATAAATCCGGACGATCGGGTAGCAATGCTGTATTTCAAACGAGCTCGCAAGTATCGAATGTACGGAGCCCCGGAGGGGTGGTGCGGAGTGGAAACTTCGACGGAGAAATAGGGCGCGCACTGCCCGCCCTAATCTCTTTAAAAGATGCTTGCACCAACTTTAAAATATAGTTGTACAAACTCCTAATTTATTCCAAGTTTTGGGGCCCACAATGCCATCCGCAACGATTTTTTGTTGCTTTTGAAAATTGATGACTGCTTGTTCGGTTTTCGGACCAAATCCTCCATCAGTATTTACAGAAAATCCGCTGGTGTGCAAGAGCCGCTGGAGGTAGCGAACGTCCTCATTTTGCGTGACGCCATCGTTGCGTTTGAGTAGGGGAAAATAACGGCAGGGAGGTAATTCCATGTGGTGAATTGCGTTTGTGGTTTGCATAGTTTGAGTCTCCATTGGTTGTTTGCAAGTTGTTTAAAAGCAGGGCAGCGGGGAAAAGATGTTAATTAATAGTCCTGAAGGCACTTTTGACTGGCATAAACGAGGTTTCGGCTTCGCTCAAGCACCAGATTTTTTAGCGTTTCTGGGGGCATAAAGGAAGTATTGCTGTGAAAAAACCCAGTTTCTTGCTACCCGTGCGCCTAGGATTAGTTAACTTGGATTTAACATCCGGGTTCACCTGTATAACAAGCGCCTAATAGACTCCAAGTTTGAGGGCCGACAATGCCATCAACAGCAATCTTATTTTCCTTTTGAAATTTGATGACTGCTTGTTCGGTTTTTGGGCCGAAGAATCCATCAGTTGCGACGGGATATCCGTTTTTAACTAAGGATTGTTGGAGGTAGCGCACGTTTTGATTGGCAGTGGTGCTATTATTTCGTTTCAGTGTGGGCAGTGAAGAGCAAAGAGGCAATTGAGCGTAAATTGAATTTGTGGTTTGCATGGTTTGATTGGGGATTAGTGGTTTGCAAGCCGTTTGAACTTGCTATTCCCCAGTTGTAGCTGTGGGGGGAAGTGCTTTAACAGTCGCTTTTTATAGTGACGCTTATCTGGGGTAGCTCAGATGAGTGACAGCCCGCTATCCAATCCGTCTTGTACAAAGTAATTGTCAAAGGCAAACAGCAGCAAATTTCCATTTTTTATCAACTTTTAGCATCTTTGGCACCAGTCCCACACCATAAGTAAGTCGCCGCCAAAAAACGCCCCTATGTAAACGAGGGCAAAGTCTCCAAAGGCTCTCTACTGGCTGACTTAAACCTGTTTACATAGTGTTACATTATGCGGTTTAATCCCGTATACCCACTTACCTGTACGGCTGTTGGTGTCGGGATGGATAGGCAGATTGACGTAGAGAAAGCGAGGCAATCAATCCTGTGACGGTGTAATCGCTGCACTCTTATACAAGCTGAGTAATAGTTTTTTATATAGAGGAGGCAAAAATACTGTATTTAAAGCTAGTTAACCATGTGAGCGAAAAGGGCGATAGGGAAAATTTCTCTGGGGTTGCGACTTTAACTGAGAAGTGATATCATAGTATCGGTAAATAGTAGATTTCCGGCTGTCAAACAACTTGAGAATTGAATCAATGACAATTTCTGTAACTATAGGGTTAAAGTCGGAAATAAAGTCGTCGGCGTTTAGATTTTCTCCAAAAAATTCCTTAGCTCGATCGCACTGATAGCGCATTTCGTCAAAGCCAACAATTTTTACCACAAACGTTGTCAGGGGCGAACTCTCCAAATCCGTATTAGAAGTGCTTTTAGCCCGCCCATTTTCTAATAAATTCAATACTTCCGTTTCTAAACCAATTTTAGGTTGGTAAGGTTTCTCTATTTCGGGAAAAAAGCTTTCTAGGCGCACGCAGTTAGGAGCTTGATCTGGAAATCCTCCCGTCATCATCGCCAGAGAAACTTCAATCCCCAAATCCGAAGAAAGAGCTTCTAGCAGGGCTAGGGCAGCCAGTTTGCACCCCAAATAAAGCTTCGCAATTTCGAGATTGTACTTAGCAGTAGTTTCCCAGCGCTGATAGGTGCGATCGTCTGGATATCCCTCAAACTGCCGGAAAATCATCTCTGGCTTGAGATTATTCAGAAAACCTTCCATCTTGAACAAAGCAACTCGGTAGTCGCGAACCGTATAAAAACCCCAGCAGATGAGATTGTGATTGGTTTCCGGCAGTAAATTCCAAGTATTTGCCAAAAAATGGGCTGAACTATGGTGAGCAAAACTCATCACATCCCGGTTAGAGATTCGCACAGCTTTTTTGACAGTTTCCCGCATTTCCTCATCAGTCAAACTGAGGTGAAATCGGCTATTTATTGCTTGCAAGCGGTCATAAAGGCGTTGGCTTACCGTTAATCCTGCATCGGCGGCGCGAAACGGAATTGTTGCTTCAATGCAGCCTGCAATTTGAAGCAATTGCTCGCGTTTGAGAAATGGTTCTAGAGCTTTTGCTGCTACTACAGCGCTGAGAAATTCGTTTTGTCCAGCGAAAGGATTGAGGACTTCGCCCGGTACAAAATTGAATACCAGCATTACCATCTCGAAGATAGCATCCGCTGGCAGTTCAGATTGATCTCGAATTTGTAGCTGTTTGTTAACCTCCTTTGCAACAGGAGTGATGTAGTAGCTGACGTTAAAGTTAATGCTGCGATCGACTTGCACGTAGACGGTATCGTGAAATAAAGCTGCCAAAACCTCGATCGCATCTTCCTTTCCCCCCACATCAAAAATATGTTCGGGAGTGTGAAAAAACCGCCAGGGCCCCATCATCGGCTGAACAATCAGTTCGGCAATCCGAGCGAGTTCACTTGGTTCGACTTTTGCTTCCAGGCGATCGAGCGCCCAAATCAGCCTTTCTAAGCACTGTAAGTAGGCTTGTTTGCTATCCATCACAGTCTTTCCCAATAACATTGCTGTCAGTCGATTTTAGATTTTAGATTTTAGATTTTAGATTTACTCCACAGATCAATCTGGAAGCTTGAACCTTAGTCTAAAATTTTTAGATCTCCACGACAGGAGTCGGCGGCTTGTATCCGTTTTTGGGCGGCGTCACGTCAGCTACTCTGCTGTTAGTTCGATTCTTTCGTATATGCGCCCGGTTTTTTTACTTGGAATTTTCGAGTGTTTTGTTGAAGACTTTAGGTGCAATTTAGGAGGAAAATACTAACTTAAACTAAACTTAATTTCCGGTAGCTGACCTCCCCTGTTTTCCTAGTCTAATAAGCACAAAGTATGACAAGTAAATTACATAGATGACTAAACCTATCAGACCCAACAATCCCAAAAATTGAGGGGTTGCCGTAGGGTGAAACATTTGTTTATAGAGCCAAGGTGGGTCTAACCAAATGCGGCAAAAAGGTTCGTCAATTACCTCAATTTGCGATTTAAAAGCACAGCTTAGGAAGGGAAGTTGAGCTAGAGCGCCCAAACCGCTGTAAACAGTAATCGCCCACCGCCAAGCTGTAAAAGCCAGTTTCAGGGGCGACTGCGGTCGATCGGCAATTTCTTCGTTTAAATCCTCCCAAAACCACAGACTAGCAGGAATTAAGGCCCTCCCAATCACCGAGGATACAAAGCTCACAGGCAGGGCAGCCATCATCAGGTAAAGTGTAATTGCCAGCAAACTCGCCACCCGCCAATAAATAATCGACAAACGGACGATCGCCTCAGCTTTTGCCACAACAGCCCAAATCAGCACTACCAGCGGGATCGAAATTGTTAATAACACAGACAACCGGTAATCCATCCAGACTAGCGGTTGAAACCAAGGCCCGGTGGCTGCCAATAAAAGACTCAACATCTTTGGGAAAATATACTCACTTATTTGTCACAAATTTTACTACAAAAATGCTAAAAAATCAGCAATCAGAACACCGTCTTAATGTTTTAGTTACTGCTACCTTTTCTAAGGTACTGGGCGCGCTTTGAAGGGTACTTGAGACACGATAGACGGCAATACGCTTGAGTTAAAACTGTTTATTCCTGAGATATCTCCTTCCCATCCTCGCCCCCCAAGGGGGACGCAACAGCAAATTCTTGTCCCCCTGGGGGGGCGAGGGGGAAGCTGGCGGATTTGAAGCGTATAGGGATAGAGGGCAAATCTCACCATTATTTCAAGGCTCAACCCCTCAAATAAAATTCTCCCGCGCCAAAAGTTAGATTTCGGCGCGGGAGGCAAGGCTTAGAGCTAAATGGCTCGTTTATTCCTCGTAGATGCGGCACTCAGCAGCGTCAGGATTGTCGTCGCAAAATTTTTCAAAAGAATTCTTAGGTTTGACTTGCTTTTGGTGGGAAGCTTCTGCTTGCAGTTCTTCAACTGCGTCCCACGCCGCCGCGCATTCCCCGGAAGTGGCGCCCTTGAGGTCACAGACGGTACGAGCGCTTTCTAGTTCTTCTTCAATTTTTTCTTGGATGTTGCCTGCGGGTGTTGTTGTCATAAAACTTGTTGGTAGGAAAGTGTAGGAGAATATGGTTGTCCCCGACCTATTTCTAGGTAATGTTAGCACGCGCCTTTGTTTAGTGAGCTTGTTCGGCTAACGGCACGTCCTTAACCCAAATAAAGATGTTTAACCGTTAACGACAGAGCAAGGGACTAGCTAAGCAGCCACTTGGTGTCATAACTCAAAAAACCTAGACTTCTAAAGTCTTAGGCGGGTCAACTGTGGTTTAAGTCTTAGGCTCGAAGCGAGCGTGTCTTTAGACCTGGGTCGTTGACCTTATTAAGTAAGAAAGGTTTTCTTTTTGGATGTTAGTTTGGGTTGGATTTGCTGTTTCGGTCTGGCGACCCCAGCTAATAATAGCTTGAGATGCGCTGCTGTTGCAGCAGCCCAGAGACAAACCATCCAT
Organism: Microcoleus sp. K5-D4; assembly: GCF_036704575.1. Lineage (NCBI taxonomy): Bacteria > Bacillati > Cyanobacteriota > Cyanophyceae > Oscillatoriales > Microcoleaceae > Microcoleus > Microcoleus sp. K5-D4. Next base: position 22,303 of record NZ_JAUBSD010000065.1, on the reverse strand, counting down.
AAGTGCGATCGCAGCAGCCGTCTCTACTTCCTGCTTTACTCTACCCCGTCGGCGGGGGAAGAGTCCACAGGCATCAATGTAGGTCGAGCTGACCTTACTTTTGATGAAAACATTACACGAGGTTGGTGTGTCAAACTGTATTGAGCTTTATCTTTTAAGATTTAGCTGAATACGGCATTTAACACTAAACAGATTAATGGGACACTCATGTTAACTTATGTTAACACAAGAACGGCAATCGATGGGGAATCGATCGCCCAACAATAGCGTCCCCCCAGTGGCCAGTTCCAGTTAGCCTAATGTATAGAGATAGTTTTATAGAGAAGTTTGCCTTATGTACACCCAAAACCAAATGCAATGGGTCAGCGCTTTATCAACCCGTCCCTCTTTGGAATCCGCCCTCAAAGAAGTTATAGAACAAGCAGATCGCGACCTAGAAGGCCCGGCTGATTTAGCGCTGATATTTATCTCGTCTGCCTTTGCCAGCGAGTATTCTCGGCTGATGCCTTTACTCCGAGAACTGCTGCCAGTACCCGCGATCCTGGGCTGCGGCGGGGGAGGAGTCATCGGCACGAACCGGGGCGGCCTCACCGAAGAAGTCGAGGGATCTCCGGCAGTCAGCCTCAGTCTGGCCCGTTTGCCGGGAGTGAATGTCAGAACTTTTCACGTCGGTGCAGAAGAACTGCCCGACTTAGACAGTCCTCCGGATACTTGGGTGGATCTCTTGGGCGTGCCGGCTCAGGAAGAACCGCAGTTCATCATCTTGGCAGACCCCTTTTCCGCAAAAATTAACGATTTGCTGCAAGGGCTAGATTATGCCTATCCAGGTGCGGCGAAGGTAGGGGGGCTCGCCGGCGGGGACGGTGCGGGCCGAGGCGCGGCGCTGTTTTGCGACTATCAGCTTTACCGAGAAGGGACGGTTGGGGTAGCTTTGAGCGGCAATATAGTTTTGGAAACGATCGTAGCTCAAGGCTGCAGGCCGATCGGGCATCCTTATCGGGTGACGGAAGGAGAGCGCAATATTTTGCTGAAACTCGAAGAACAAACCGACGATACGGGCAGCGCGGGCATCGAGCGATCGCCCCTAGAGGCTTTGCGAGAGTTAGTTCAAACTTTGAGCGAAGAAGACCGAGAATTAGCCCAGCACTCGTTATTTGTAGGCTTAGTCAGCGATGAATTCAAGCTGACATTAGAGCCGGGAGATTTTTTAATCCGCAATCTGTTGGGAGTAGATCCGAAAGTGGGAGCAATTGCGATCGGCGATCGAGTCCGTCCCGGACAGCGCATCCAATTTCATCTGCGGGACGCGCGCACCTCCGCAGAAGACCTAGAAATGCTGCTCGATCGCTATCAGCGGGCCGCCGAGTATAGTGGTACATCCAGCGCCGGCGCCTTGATGTTCTCTTGTTTGGGGCGCGGTGAAGGGCTTTACGGCGAATCGAACTTTGACTCCCGACTGTTCGGCCGATACCTCAAAAACATTCCCTTGAGCGGCTTTTTTTGCAACGGCGAAATCGGCCCCGTCGGCGGTAGCACATTTCTGCACGGCTACACCTCCGTATTCGGGATTTGCCGCCAAAATTCATAATTTGTGAACTGTTGACTGTTGACTGATGACTGATGACGGTTAACTGTTGACTAAAATCTAAAATCTAAAATCTAAAATCTAAAATTGATCGACTGATGACCAATAACTAAAAGCGGCAGTCGCCTGCCGCTTTTAGCTGTAACTAGATGTCTGGAAACCTTAGAAACTAAAGGTAGTACGGAGGAGTCCGACCCAGATATCGTCGTTTCTGTCGTTGTGTTCGGGATTCAGAATCACATAGACGCCCGGTGTCACCGAAATAAAGTCATTGACTTGGAAGCGATAGAAACCCTCTAAGTGATAAGAGGTGTCGCGGTTTCTGGCGACATCACTCTCGGTAACTTTTGGCGGTACACCGAAGACGAAGCCGAGGACGTTGCCTTGTCTGGCAAAATCTCCCAGGGCCACAGTGATAGCACCATTCTGGATGGTAGCGTCATTGTTGCCGCCCCGCAGTTGTTCAGCCTTGGTGTAACCGTACCAACCGCCAATCTGAAAGCGACTGCTGGGTTTGAAGTTAACTTGCACGCCAAAGTTATCTGATGCGGTGGGTGATTGATCGAAGGGCCGGTTAGCCAAGGCACTGCCGACGCCGCCCATGATGTTAACATCACCTGCCCGATTGTATTTCCGGGTGTAAGTCAAGCCCAAGTCAAACGGTCTGCTAAAAAAGCCGATCTGACCCAGAGCGCTGAAAGAACCGTCGAAAACGCCCCTACCGTCTGCTGGGTTGGGAGCATCGCTGTCACCGGCAAGATAGCCTGCGGTAGCTCGCAGGCTGCCCAAGTTGAAACTCACACTTGCGCCAGCTCCCTGCGGCCCGCGGAATACAGCCGGGTTGCGAACTCCAAATCTGGAAAGTGAACCGTTACTCGTAGAGTTACCAAAGGTAGAAGCTTGGTCTGCAATTTCATCTAGGTCAAGTCCTTTAGGACCGACAAAGACTGTAGCTTTACCCATCGGGAACCGATAGTACAACTCGTCTAGTGTGAAATTGCTGTTCTCAGCTCCATCAAAAGCTAGGCGAGCCATGTTAGTACCCGTAGCTGTTGCTGCTGAGTAGTTGGCGACGTTGAGGGCTTGCAAGCGGGTTCTGAGCAAGTCTCGACCGGTGAAGCTGGTATTGAAGTTCAACCGCACCCGGTAGCCGAAGTTGGTGACTGTTCTATCGTCCTCAAGGCGGATACCATCTCCCACGAAGGTGTCGCTGACAGCAAAAATGGCTTCTCCAGCCAATTTGGTGGTGGTGGAGAACTGGTTGGCTTCGAGTTCTGCGGTGCGAGCTTCTAGGCCGTCTACTCGTCCGCGCAGGGTAGCGAGTTCGGCTGCAAATTCTTCTTGCAGGCGTTGCAGGATAGCTAAGTCGTCTCGGGTAACTAAGTTACCTGTTGACCCAATGAGTTGGGTTATCTGGTCTAAGCAAGCGTTGACGCCGGCTGCAAATTCGTAGCGAGTCAGGGCGCGGTTGCCGCGGTAGGTGCCGTCGGGATAACCTACGATACAACTGTAGCGTTCGACTAGGGATTGCAGGGCTTGGAATGCCCAATCTGTCGGGCGCACGTCGGAGAGCTGAGTGACTGATGTCACCTGGGACATGGTTCCCGACGGTTGGGCCGGCAGCGCTTGGGGAGCAACAGGGACGATGGGACCCCCCATTCCGGCGGCTGGTGTCTGAGCAATTTCTACCTTAGTGGCTGGGGTGCTGGCGACTGCTGGCACTTCAATTTTCCCAGGGGCGTCTGTCTGGCTGATTTGCTCTGCCAAGTCTGATGCTTGGGGCGAGGATTCGGCTGTGCCTGCTGCTGCTAGAGGTTCAGTCGGTGCTGCGGCGCTGACCGGAGCGATTGGGGCTGCTAACTCGATGTCGCTGCCTGTTGTTTGCAGTGTTGTTGGCAGTGCTGCTGCGCTGGTTTCGGGTTCGATTGAGGCGAGTTTTTCAGCGTCTGCTTCGTTAACGACCGGGGTTTGGGCCGCTTCGACGCTGCTGTTTAAAGCCAGGTTTTCTGGGGCAGCAGGGGCTGCTGCAACTGGTTCTGCAACTATTTCTCCAACTATTTCTGCAATTTTTGACTCAGATGACTGAGCTGTAGCTAGCTGGTTGGCTTCAGCGGTTGCGGTCACTTCTGCGGCGATCGCAGTGGCACTCATGACTGATGATAGCCCCAGAATTGCCGGGGATACTAGCAGTAAATTCCAAAAAGTTCTGTTCATTTTCCTCACACCTTCACACTCTATTCAACTCGACGAGCAGCAATTCCCAACTGCTAATTTTTGTGGTTGCTTGCCTGTTGACAATAACTGCCAAAATAGAACCTATCCATAACTGTTGATTCACAGTAGGCGTCTCTACTTCTGCTTGAACGTAGGGGCCCAGCCCTTATACCGCCCCGGCATCAATTCAGGTCAAGCCCACATTACATTACAGTTGATTATACCATCACGTGCTAATTTCATCTGTCGATCGCCAGATTTGCTTAAGTTGCTCTGTAGGCGATCGACAACTGGTTCTACAGGTTCGACCACAATCTGCCTCTAACTGACAACTGCCCAGAGTCCTCGGTTATGCCAGACTTAACAGACAGTTATAGGTAGGATTGTGGCTGCTTGTCGCATCCCTTATACAGCTTTATATCCTATAATGTCAAGCTTTTTAACCTCACTTTAAACCTCGCGACCCGGCAGGGGCTATTTTCCCGCCATGAGTGGGGAACTGAGACCTAAAGGCTGGTAGATTTACCCGATCCAAACCAAAGTTCAGGCTTGACCAATTTTGGTTTTTTGATGCCCGCTGCCGTCGGGACTTGCCAGGGCGATCGCCCTTTTTGAGACGGGCCGTCGGCGGATTTAATTTCCCGTTACTTTAACACAATTTTTTTGCGGTCTGGCAGCCGCAGCCGACTGAATCTCTGTTAGCTGAAATTATAGTTTTGTGGCCTCGCTGTCTTGCGTTTGACAACCAGTTATTTTTTTGGCACAGCCTCGGGATCTCAAAGCACATTTTCTCTGTAATTTATGCCACTGCCAAAGTATCCATTGATTCTCCGGGCATCCTGGACGCATCAACAGGGTTTGAGGAACGCAAATAGTTGCTTTTAGGCGATCGCTCGAAGTTAAAAAACCGAGTTTATGAGAGTAAGGACTGCATCCAAGACGGTTTTAATTTGCTAAGAACACAAGTAAATGTCGGCAGTTATGGGAGAGCGATCGAACAACCTATAGATTGGGCAATGCACTCGCTCTTTCTATGGTATGTTAAATTGATGCGTACCATCTATATTTTTTTACACCATCTCTGACTGGGATGAAAACAAAACTGCGGCTGTTAGTAGTGGTATTATTGCTATTAGGATTTTTCTTTCGCTTCGTCAACATCGACACCAAGTTTTATTGGTACGATGAAGCATTTACTTCCCTGCGGATTTCTGGATACACGCAAACAGAAGTTCTTCATGAAATAAGCAGCGGTCAGTTAGTAGCAGCCAAAGATTTGATGAAATATCAGCGCCTGAATGCGACAAAAAATTTTGGCGATACTGTTAAAAGTTTGGCCATAGAAGAACCTCAACTGCCACCACTGTATTTTCTGGCAGTCAAGTGTTGGGCAAAACTATTCGGTGATTCTCCTGCGGCGATAAGAAGTTTCTCAGTTTGGATGAGTTTGTTAGCGTTTCCTGCCCTGTACTGGCTGTGCCGAGAATTGTTTGCATCGCCGGAAGTTGCGTGGATAGCCGTGGGATTGCTAGCAGTTTCTCCCTTGCACGTGCTTTATGCTCAAGAAGCACGTCCCTACAGTTTGTGGCCGGCGCTGATTTTGCTTTCTTGTGCGTCTCTGCTACGAGCAATGCGGCTGCCAACAAAGCTGAGTTGGAGCATTTACGCAGTAGCAAATATTCTGGGATTTTATACTCATTTATTTAGCTTATTAGTTGCGTTCGGACACGGAATTTATCTAGTAGGAAATCAAGATTTTACGTTGAATAAAAAGCTAGTGAGTTACTCGATCGCAAGTGCCGTATCGTTGCTAGCATTTCTGCCTTGGATGGTAATTTTACTGATAAATAAAAGCGCAGCATCCGGGGCGACAAGTTGGGCAAATCTAGAAAGTCAGAGGCTATCTTTAGTTAAGAATTGGGCAGGAAATATCGGTCGCGTTTTTTTTGATTTGGGGCTAAGTTCTAGTGCTAGATCGATATATCTTATTGCTTTAATGGCAGCTACTTTAATTTTAGTGGCAATCGTAGGGTATGCAGTTTATTTTCTGTGTTCGGAGACGAGCAAACAGGTTTGGCTGTTTGTGGTGACGATGATGGCGGTGACAGCACTGGCACTCGTGCTGCCGGATGTTATATTAGGAGGAATCCGCTCGACTAAAGCTCGCTACCTATTTCCGACTTATTTGGGGATGCAAATCGCTGTTGCTTACCTGTTAGCGACTAAAATTACCGCGCTGGGCGTGCCAAGCTGGAAACGGCAAATGTGGAAAGTTTTGACAGTTGTACTGTTAACGGGCGGCTTGCTGTCGAATGCCGTTAGTTCTCAAGCCGAGACTTGGTGGACTAAGGAATGGGGCCGGGAAAATCCCGAAATTGCTCGCAGGATCGATCGTTCTCCAAAGCCGCTGCTTGTCAGTGATATCTCGGAAGTCAGCCTGGGAAATATACTGTCAATGAGTCATTTGTTAGAACCGAAAATGCGGCTGCAATTGGTGTTGCTTGACCCGGAAGCGCGGCGTCGAGTTCAGTTGTTTGACAGACCAACTATACCCAATATTCCTAGTGGTTTTAGCGATGTTTTTGTCTACGGGCGATCGCAGAAGTTTAGTGCTAAGCTGGCGAAAATGCAAAACTTGAAAATCGAGCTGCTTTCAGAACAAAAAACCGAAAAGCTGTGGGTAGGCAAGTTAGTAAAATAGTGAGGGTTTATGGAAGACTTTGGTATTATTATTGCCTGCTGCGACCAAGATTATCTGTTTGCTAAGGGTTGCTGTGCTAGCATCCGATATTTCCTGGGAGATGTGCCGATTTGTCTGTTGATAGACGGTACGTTTTCTGTGAGTGCTTTGGAAAAGTCCTATGGGGTGCGGGTGATCGATCGCACAACCGTGTCTGAAGAGGTTCTCAGGAAAAGAAGTTTTGGTTGGGGAAAAACTAAAATGATTGCTTTCTGGGAAAGTCCTTGGTCAAATTTTATGGTTTTGGATGCCGATACGATCGTCTGGGGCGATGTTCTCAAATTAGCTAATTTTCAAGAATTTGATTTTATTGTAGACCAACCTTGTCAGGAAAATTCCGATGCAGATGTTTCAAAATTTTTCTTTGACATTCCGGGCGTTGAAAAGCATTTCCCCAGTTTTAGCTGGTCGAAATATCGAGCAAATTATTTCTGCACAGGTACTTTTTTTGCAAAACGCGGCGTTTTTAGCTTGGAAGAATACGTAGAAATTTTAGATTTTACGGCGGCAAATCCGGGGATATTTAAGTACGGAGAAATGGGGTTTTTGAACTTTATGATTTTCCGGGCGGCGCAAGAAAATCGGCTGCGGGTGCAGAGTGTGGATATGCAGTTGTTGGTGCCGGATTTTGACCAGGATTGGGTGAAGAAGCGTTTTCCGATGGAGTCAAGCGGGCCTGGGGGCGATCGCACTCAGGCGACGGTGATTCACTGGTGCGGGCCGAAGCCGACTTTATCTAGTGGGAAAGTTTACTCGGAACCGATGAATTTTTGTCGCCGCAAGTGTGAGGAGGATGTTTGGAACCGCACGGGTTTGGCTGCCGAGATGTCGCTGCAAGTTGAGGATTTACAGCGATCGATCTACGTGTATAAGAATAAGTTTAAGAAGAAGTTTCGGCAGTTGACTGGTAAGTAGATTAGGACTGGGGCGCGAGAGAAAGCGGAAATATTCCCCGATTTCTCGCCGCTACATCCAGATTTTTCTAAGAGTCTTTTGTCAAGAGGCTTTTTTTACCGCAGATGTCAGCGGATCAACGCGGATGCACGCGGATTTTGGCTACCCATCCAGAGGTAAAGTTGGGCCGGCTGGGGGTAAAACTTGGCGGTGAACACTTACTTTATGACTTTCCCGCTGAGTTTGCATTTCGACGGCGATCGCCTCAAATTCGACTTCCATGCAGCCGTAGGGAATCTCTAACTCGATACTTGCTCGCACGTTTCCCAACCCGTTAGGTTTAAATTCGGTAATCCAGCGCGGCCCGTCGAGAATCAGATAGGTTTGTCGATCGTAAACCCAAACTTTTACATAAATCCGGGGCATTAATTCCGGGAGTTGCACTTGCACTTTTACTGGTCCGCCGGCGAGGATTTCGGCACGCGGCAATTCCAAAATAGGCATCGGTACTAACTCGTCTTCTGGCAAAACGTAGGGAGTTGGGGGAGTTACTTCGGCTGCGACAGTTGCGGTTTTTTGAGCAACTTGTTTCGGCTGCGGGGGCTCGTCAAAAACGACAAATTCTCTGGCTTCTGGGCTAGTCGATTTGGGATCGGAAATTGTTTCGCTCGTTTCGGGTTGCTGCTGGGTTGGGCTGCTTTCTTCCACAACGGCAATTTCGTCGCTGCTATTGGCGGCGGCTGTTGGAGTTGGTGACAGGGTAGTTGCTTTCAGCCAGTCGGGGGATTCGCCGTTGCTGGCTAGGGAACTCAGTCGCGACCAAAATCGACTTTCGACTTTTAAGGTTTGAAATGCGTGTTTTGTGGGTGTTGGCTGGGTTTCTGGGGCTGTTGTTTCTAATTCGGGGCTGTTTTCGGGTTTTTGCTCTATCGCTCCGATTTCGGCTGTTTGATTGGGATTGGGGATGTCTGAGGCTTTGGTTTGTGGGTCGATCGACTCTGGGGCAGTTCGAGGCGAATTGGAGATTTCCGAGAGCAATTGCACTCGGCTGCTGTCGGGCAGTTTGTTACCGAATGCGGGCAATTCTAGACCGCCGGCACTTGGGGTGTGACGTGAAGCCAGTAGAGGGGGTAGGGCTTCCTTGGTTGGGGATTCGGCGGGGGAGGGAGGGTCTAAAGATTTTTGTACTAGCTTGAGGAAGGATTGATTTTTGGGGCTCCCAGGCTGTTTTGAGGCTGTTGGGGAGGGTTCGGCTTGATGCTTTTCTTCGATGAAATTGTCTTTAATTTCCTCTAGAAGGTGCTCTAAACGGGCTGTAATTGTGAATAGTTTGGTGGCTAGGGTGACGCTGCCGCTGCTGAGAATTGCTTCTCCTAAAATTAGGCGGCTTTTGCATTCGGTTGGGATGTAGGTGACGCAGGCAAAGATGCAGGGGGGAACTTGTTCTGGCATCGGCTGCTGGATTTCTGCGAGAATTTTTGAGGTTTGGGGGTCGCGCAGGTAAATTTGCAGTTGTGCGGAACCGATGAGTTGTTTGAGTTCTCTCGCTTCGGATTCGGGGAGGAGAGTTGCTGTTTTTCTGGTTTTTTGGGGGGGTTGGGGAATGTCGATTTTGCCGGAAATGATTAATGGGCGACCGAGTTGGGTGACGAAGGTTTCTCGATCGAGGACGAGTTCGAGTTTGACGCCCGGTTTGGGTTCGGGGGTTTGGGGAATTGGGAATTGGTAAATTTTGGTTTGCTGGGGTGCTGAATCGGCTGCTGCGATTTGGGTTGGTGCGGGGCGATCGACCGGTGCTGCAATTTGTGAGGCTGCGCGATCGACCGGTGCTGCAATTTGTGGGGCTGCGCGATCGATCGGTGCTGCGATTTGTGGGGCTGCGCGATCGACTGGTGCTGCGATTTGTGGCGCTGCCGTGGAAGCAGCAGGTTCGATTTGGTCGATCGGCGGTAGGGGTTCGGAGGTTTCCGATTCTGCGGGCAATACTTCCAACTGAACGCCGTACTGCCAAGGTTTTAGTGGTGTTGATTTGGGATCTGGCAAGCAGGAGAGTTCCCACAGTCCGGGTTTGAGCCTGGTGTAGGGAATGATCACGACTAATCCTTCGGGGTTGGTGCGGGCCGATCGGCTTTGGACTTTTCGCTGCGCCCCTTGGTCGAAGGAGGTATGGGTAACGCGAATTTCGATGTCGGTGTTGGGGTGCTGAATGCGAGCAACCACACGGTATTTACCTTCTAGAATTTCCACGTCGGAGGTTTCTAGGGGCAACCAGGCGCGATCGCCCTCTTTCTGTAGCAAAAATTCTAATTTTTTCATTGTTGTTTCCCCTTGAAGGCTCCCGCTTGATTCGTCACAGGTTGATGGTGGTTTGTTGAGCGACAGCTACAGATATTAAATTACTTATGTTTTATAGCCTATCACCAGTTTCGGTCAAGAGGCCCACTTACCAAGGACTGCCGATAATGCTGAAAGCTGCCCAGTAATACGGATGGGATAAATCTTTGCTGTCGAGTTTGGGGATGGACGGGGGCAAGGGAATGTCGCCTCGCGCACTTCGCAGTTGACCGCCTTCGATCGTCACTTTGCCTTCTATTGCGGCGATCTGTGCTTGCCGCATTGCTTCAGCTTTAATGATTGGAGGGTCGTTTGGCCTGCGGATTCTTAACTGCTGGTAAAACTCTGTCATCAGGGCGAGAGTCCCCGCATCGCTGACGTACCACAAGCTGGCGAGGGCTGATTTTGCTCCCGATTGCAGTGCTAAACCTGCAAATCCCAGTTCTGCTTCTTTGTCTCCCAAGGCGGTTCTACACGCGCTTAATACTAATAGTTCGAGGGGCGGATTGTTCCATTTTAAATCTCTCATTTGATCGAGGCCCAGTTGGGTGTCCCAAAATTGAATGTAGGAGTTATTTGGGGTTCCGGGGCGGAATTCGGCGTGGGTTGCCAGGTGGATAATTCCGTATTTTTGTTGCAGTCGCTGGGATTGCAAGTTTACTATGGTGAAGTCTTGGTTGAGAAAGGATTGACCGGGCCACTGTCGGGCGATCGCGCCTAGCTCTAATGGAACTGCTGGCAGCGGTTCTTTGTTCGCCGTTTCTGCGAAATCTGATGCTCCCATTGCTAGAACTTGCACGTTTCTGAGGTCGGTGTAATTGCTGTCTGTGAGTTTGAAGGCGGGGATGCGGGCGAGGCTGTATTTTTGGATCAGAAATTGCTTTCCGTCGTGCATTGCGGCTAGGGGTACGGTTCGCAAACCTTCGCCGACGCAGAACAGCAAGGTTTCAATTTTTGCTGTTTGCAAATCTGTTTCTAGGGGTGCAATTATCCATTTGTAGAGTTGTTGGGCTGGTTCTAGATAGGTGGTGGTATTAATTTTTACGGGGTTGGTGATTTCGCTGCCGAATTCTTTGACTACTGAGAGCAGTTTCTCTTGTTTGGCTTCGGGGACGCTGCGGAGAATGGGGAGGCGATCGGGCAATATTAAGATTAATTCTAGTTGGTCGGTGCGTGGGATAGCATAAATTAAAGCGGGTTTTTTCTTGGTTTGAACTGCTAGACGGGAGAGAGTTTTTGATATTGCTTCGGCGGTTTTAGCACGGGTCTCAAAGTCTTGTTCAAAGTATTTTTGATAGTCTTCTTCCCAATTTTCTTCGATTCGGTTTACGGCTTCGGTGAGGTTGCCCCGATCGAGCAAGTTTCTCATTTCTTGCCCGTTAAGCCCGCCCTGGTTTGTGTTTTGGGCAATTGTAGCGAGGTTCGCCGTGCTCCAGCAGAAAAATATTGCTATCAAACAGTAAAAAATAGCTTTTTTAATTTTTTTCTGACTCGTGTGTTTTTGGCGTTGCTGCTGGGATTGATAGTGCATGATTTTGGGGCGGTTAAGGGCGCCGTTGGCGGCAGCAGTTGGCAAAAGTTGGGAGGTGGGTGGGAATTTTGACTGTGCTGGCGATCGCGGCACGATTATAGCATTCAATACCAACAGCAAATCTCTGCCGTAGGGTGTGTACACCAGTACCAACAGAGTCCCCGCACCAAGAAATTCACCATTTATGTAAATTTTTGTAAATTATCCAGAAGTTTTGCATAAACAGGACTTACGCAAAAACCCGGTTTCTTCAAGTAAGTCCTGTTTTTTACATAGCAGCCAGGTACATTTAATCGGTATTACCTCTACGGGCGCGTTTGACTTTTGGTCGCACATCGGCAGTTCTCAGGTTGAATCGGGTTTTGTCTTGGTACTAAGTGAGGAATACCCTGCATCGATCGCGGATATATTGAGTTACCTCAGTAAATATATTCTCTGTATTTACTTATTTTAAAATAGTTATGTTTTTTCGCGCCAACTTAGTTAAAGTTCTACTGATAAATGGTTGGGCATCGGATATCTTTCTGGTTACTTCGTACAAGTCACCGAAGCTGATTTTGATGTGATATTTTGCTTGCCAATCTCCTAATCTTTTAGGATCATTGCCGCTGGCTAAGAGTAGAGAAAGATAAATTAATGCGGGATGTTCGATTTTTTTGCGTGCCAGGGGAAGAAGCGCGCGATCATTCTGGGGTTAAAAGCTCTAAAATTGATGGCACTTTTGCCCAGCCAATAAGTGTGACAGATATCACACACACTCCTAAGTTATAAATAAAAACACTTAATTATTTAGAAAATTTTACGCTATGCGGTCGATCGCTTTTTTATTCTTTTCTCCTAAATAACTAAAGCCTTCTTGCTTCCACTATACATTGTGTGCGATCGAACTTGCCACGGTGCGATCGCGATCCGATTGGGGGATGTGTCTTAGTATTTCTTCACATATCCTGATTTCGGTCTATGATATATGCCTTATGGCGTATTTGTGTTTAAAGCCCGTTACCGCGTACCGCTGATGAGTCAATCAACCAATTCACCGCTATCCCAACCAGTTTCTCGAAGAACCGCCCTCAAATTCCTCGGAGTCGGTGCCGCAGGCGGGCTGCTGGGCTACTCTCGATTTTCCAAGCCAGAGCCCACCGTTTTTGTGCAAGATTCTCTTGACTTGCCGCGAATGCTGAATAACCGCAAAACCGTTGCAGTTGTAGGGGCAGGCTTGGCAGGGCTCGCCTGTGCTTACGAGCTCAGTCAGCGGGGTTTCGCCGTGACACTGCTAGACAAATCGCCCCAACTCGGCGGTAAAATTGCTAGTTGGCCGATACAAGTCGGGAACGAAACTTTTATGATGGAACACGGTTTCCACGGTTTTTTTCCGCAATACTACAACCTCAAAAGTGTGGTAGAAGAACTAGAAATTACCGATAATTTTGTATCTTTAGAATCCTACGCCGTTGTGTTTCGAGACGGAAAATACAAGCCCGAAGTTTTCCGTCCCAACCATTCAGCTTTTCCCTGGAATATAGTTGACTTGGGGATATCTTCTCCCAATCGGCTCAAGTGGGGAATCAATCTAACAAAACCCGCTCACTGGCAAGTGTTTCGAGAAATCGGCGGTTTTCAAACTCAAAAAAGTTTCGATCGCCTCGACAATATATCAGTTGCCGACTGGGTAAAAGGTGAATTTCCGCGCGGGCTTTATGACTTGTACTTTCTGCCTTTTGCCAAGTCCAGCCTCAACGCTCCCGACGAATTGAGCGCGGGAGAATTAATGCAATTTTTCCACTTTTACTTTTTTGGAAATCCAGAGGGTTTGGCTTTCAACGGTACGCGGCAAGATATGGGTACGAGTTTGGTGCAGCCTATTGCCAGAGCAATTGAAAGCAAAGGCGGCAAAATATTGACAGATGTCGCAGTTAGTGAAATTCGCTGGGAAAACGGCAAGATTGATTCTCTGAGTTACCAGTCTGGAGACTTGCAAAGTAAAATACCTTTTTGGGTGAAGCGAAACGCGCTATTAACTGACAGCAACTCTACCGAATATTTCGGCGCTGGGGACAGCGTATTTGCCGCCGCACCGTCGGGAAAAGAGGCAATTTCTCTGAGCTGCACTCACCAAGGCTGCACAGTTCAGAAACAAAACGACGGTCAATTTCACTGTCCTTGTCACGGGGCAGTTTTTGATGCCGAAGGGCGAGTTGTGAGCGGCCCTGCTCAACGGGATTTGCCTCGATTTAAGGTAGTAGATGAAAAAGCTGATGAGGTACAGTTAGCAGTAGCGGTTAACCAATCGCAGCCGCAAAATTTGGCTGAAACATTGAAGGCTGATTACTATGTTTTGGCGGCAGATGTTCCGGGGATGCAGCATTTGTTTAGTTTAGCCAGCGGTGAGGTGAATCCGCAAGTCCAGAGTCGGATAGAGAGCTTGAAAATAGCCGATCCGTTTGCGGTGGGCCGTTTTTGGTTCGATCGCGAATTTCCCTGGGAACACAGCAATTTCAGTTCGCTTTCCGGCTACAAACTGACTGACAGCATTACGCTTTACCACCGAATTCAGGATCAGTTCATCGAGTGGAATCAGAAAACTGGCGGTAGTGTAGTGGAACTGCACGCTTATTGTTACAAGGAGAAGGAATTTCCGAACCAGGAAGTTTTACTGGCTACTTTTGAGCAAGAATTGTACGAAATTGTACCGGAATTAAAAGAGGCAAATATGCTGCACCGGGAATTGGTAAATCAAAAGAATTTTTCTGGATATCCGCCCGGTAGTTATGCCGAAAGACCAGAAACTTGCTGCGCTGTTCCCAATCTGTTGTTTGCGGGAGATTGGGTGAAAATGCCGTTTCCGTGCGGTTTAATGGAAAGGGCGGTTAGCAGCGGTTTGTTGGCAGCTAATGCTATTTTATATCAGGAGGGTTTGCAGAGGCGATCGCTCTTGACGGTGAATCCCGAAGGCGTGTTAAAAATCTAAAGTTTCCAGCGGGGCGGGCTTTATAAATCGTCAATTATCGGCTGGTATCCTCGGTGAAACCCGCCCCCTGTCATACCATTTTAGATTTTAGATTTTAGATTTGAAGAAATGGAAATCACTGATTCAATAAGGGTTTAGAGGTTTCCTAAAGTTGCGTTCTTTTTTTAAGATGAGTTACGGTTTGCGGGGGTGGTTTCGCTGAGGGGAAAAGGCAGAGCTTGCAAACCAAAAAAATATCTGCGTTGAGGGGGGTGGATATGCGGTTAAAATATTATTGAATGAGTATAAAGCAATAATAGATGCTAAATAATAAGCGCAAAATTCGCAATAAATCTGTAACCTTTGATGCTTTTGCAACAGAATACGATTTCGCTGCCACCTTGCAAAACCAGAACGATTTTTTTATTAACAACCTATCGGTCAGCAAAGGTGCAGCATTAGATATTGGCTGCGGTTCGGGAATTCTTGCTTTTGAATTAGCCCAGTATTACGATAATGTTGTCGCCGTCGATTTGTCAGCAAAAATGCTGGCAATCGCCAGTCAAAAACGCTCAGCTTCCAATATCGAATACATCCAAATGGATGCCAGTCAATTAGAGCTGGAGCGGAAATTTGATTTAATAGTTAGTGCTGCTACTTTTCACCACCTGCCCAACCTCCCCGCCGCCCTCAATGCAATAAAAAAAATGTTAAATCCGCACGGAAAAATAGTTTTTTTAGATAATATTTCCGAAGTGGAAACACCTGCTACATTAGGCTACATATTAGGTGCAGCGAGAGATTTTATGCCCGACTGTTCCATCTACGGATTTCGCAGTGCTTTAAGATTATTAAAATTTAGACTGTCGCCTGGGTGGTTGAAGCATTTAGCTAGCGATAGGTATTTGTCAGAACGGAAATTTAGAAAAATTTACAGTCGTTGCTTTCCGGGCTGTTATTTTGTAAAATTGGGTTGTTTTATGGGCGTAATTTGGGAACATTTGTAATGCAAAACAACGCGATAAAATCGGTAGCTGCAAGGGGAGAAAAAACTCATATCCGCCAGTTGGGCATTAATCTCGATCGCTGGTATGCGATCGCCCGCACCACCGAGGTGCAAACTCAGCCCGTCGCTGCGAAAATCTGGAATCGGGCGATCGTACTTTTCCGCGACAGTGCAGGTAAAATCAACGCTTTAGAAGATAGATGTCCGCACCGGCAAGTTAAACTCAGCCACGGCAAAGTTAAAGGCGATTTGATCGAATGTGCTTACCACGGATGGCGGTTAAATGCAAGGGGAGAATGCACTGAAGTCGATTATTTAGCAGAAAATCAAAAGCTACCTAACTGCAAAATTCGCTCCTATCCAGTCAAGGAACAAAACGGTTTTATCTGGCTGTTTCCTGGCGACGAAACGCAATCAGAAAAAACTAATTTACTGGATTTGCCAGAGTGGGAACATCTCAATTATATTGCCACCGTTTCAGTTATCGACTGTCAGGCACACTATTCATTTTTAATTGAAAACTTGATGGATATGTACCACGGGCACTTGCACGATGATTGGCAAGCTTGGGCAAATCCGGTGTTAGATACTTTAGAAGAAAACGAGCATCAAGTAACTGCTCGCTATCAGGCACAAAGTTATTACAAAATAGATAAAATTTGGTCAATTTCTCAGTTGTTTTTTAAATCTCTGCGCCGACTGCACCCGGAACCGCTGGAGGTGAGTTATGTTTACCCGCACTGGGTTTCAACTTTGGGAAGCGACTTTAAGATTTACTGCTTGGTTTGTCCGGTGAGCGAGACGGCAACTCGGGCTTATTTAATTCATTTTACCTCATTAAATGCGTTTTGGCGGCTGCACAAATTGCCTGTGTGGTTTCGCAGGTTTATTAAAGATAGTTGTTTCGGCGCGGCTCAAAAGTTATTAGATGGTTTGGTGCGGCAGGATGTGTTAATGATTGAAGAAGAACAGCAGGCTTTTTTGCAGAATTCAGAAAGAAAGAGTTATGAATTAAATCGGGCTTTAGCCAGCGTGCAAAAGTTGATGAGAAGTCAGGCAGAAAATGGGTAATTCAGTCACAGATTTAAGCCTACAGCGGGACGAATGAAACCAGCCTCCACAGGCTAAGTTGAGAGTTCGCCTTCCCAAGCTTGAGCATGGTATTCTAGCAACAGGGAAAATTGACTTTCGGGAAGCAATTACCAACCACACCTAACACAGGAACCAAGCATGAACCGTGTCAGCATCAAGGGTGAGGAACACCCCATTAAGAAAATTTTTAGCGATGACTTTGTGTTCACCATTCCCCTCTACCAGCGTCCCTATGCTTGGACAAAGGAGGAAGCTGGGGAACTGCTGGAAGACCTGCTAACATTCTTGGGAGAAGGTAACGAGACGATTGATGAACTCAACCCCTACTTTCTAGGCAGCATTGTTTTGATTAAATCGGAGCAACCAGCCGCTGAAATTGTAGATGGTCAGCAACGTCTAACCACGCTCACGATACTACTAGCGGCTCTCAGGGCATCATTGCCAATAGAACACGCCAATGACTTGACCACTTTTCTATACCAAAGAGGCAGTTTAATTGCGGGTACTCCTAATCGTTACCGTCTGACTTTGCGCGAGCGAGATGCAGACTTTTTCAAGGCATATATTCAAAATGAAGGTGGTATTAACAAGCTCAAAGAATTGAACAGTGCTGAGCTGATGGATAGTCAGAAGCTGATTCAAGAAAATGCACATTTATTCTTGCAACGTTTGCAGGCGATAGGCGAACAGTGCTGTATACGCCTTGCCCAGTTCATCATTACTCAGTGCTTCTTGGTAGTGGTTTCTACGCCTGACTTTGATTCTGCATATCGGATATTTTCTGTATTGAACAACAGAGGATTGGATCTCTCCCTAACTGATATCTTGAAAGCGGAGATTATTGGAAAAATACCAGAAGGGCAAAAAGAAAAATATACTAAAAAGTGGGAAGATACCGAGGAGGAGCTGGGACGCGACTTATTCAAAGATTTGTTTTCTCATATTCGCATGATTAAGGAAAAGAAAAAACTCAACAAGAGCGTCCTTAAAGATTTTCAGGAAAACATCAATCCTGCGGCTGGGCCTCAGCAATTCATTGATGAAATTTTAGATCCGTATGCTAAGGCTTTTTGGGAAATTCAGAACTTAAGGTATGAAAGCGTTTGGCGTGCAGAAGAAATAAATCAACTCTTTAAATATTTAGACAGAATTGATAATTTCGACTGGATACCACCTGCCATTTTCTACCTATCGCGCAACCGTAATAACCCCGATAATTTGGTGCGTTTCTTTATAGATTTAGACCGTCTAGCTGCAGGTTTAATGATTGTCCGCGCCAATATCAATGAGCGCATTGAACGTTACAGCAAATTGCTTACTGCTATTGAGCAAGAGGAAGATTTATTCAATTCCAATTCACCGCTCCAGTTTACTCCTGAAGAGTCAAACAATATCCTTAGAGTCCTCGATAGTGACCTTTACCTAATTCAAAAAATTCGTCGTTATGTTTTGCTGCGCTTAGATGCTGCTCTCTCAGAAGGTGAAGCATCTTACAACTTCTCCAACATTACTGTCGAGCACGTACTTCCCCAAAATCCAGGGCCTAATAGTGAGTGGATGAAGTCGTTTCCTAGTCAGCAAGAGCGCGAGCAATATGTGCATCGTCTTGGAAACTTAGTTTTGCTATCTTCTGCGAAAAACAGTCTAGCCCAAAATTATGATTTTGAGGTAAAAAAGCAGAAGTATTTCACTACTAAAACGGGCGTTTCACCCTTTGTGCTTACTACCCAAGTGCTGCGGGAACAGGAATGGACGCCAGAAGTAATCGCTCGACGACAGAAAGAGCTGATTAATGTTCTCAAGAATCTTTGGCGCTTATAGGATAATTGAATTTGATATCCAATTCCTATTATCTGTCCATCAGCACAAAACCATCTGCGTCCATCTGCGGTCAAAAAAAGCTAAATCCCGCAGCAAAAACCTTACTTTTTAGCCCGCTGCTGCTGGTAAACGCTGACAACTTTATCCGCATAAGTAGCAGTTGCACCACTTTTGCAAGCTGCGGAGTCCCCTGTCATCCACCAGCAAGCGGCGCGGCGTACAGCGGTTAATTCATTGTTGCTGCTAGCTTTGTATTCGTCGCGCAGCAAATCGCCCACGATACAGGTAACAATTGATTTGGCTTTTGTCGCGTCGGCCTCAAATTGTTGGGGTGTTAAATCTTGTTTGGTACAGAATTTTGCCCAGCGGGAAATATTGCCAGGTAAAACTTGCCACTGACTGTACATTCCGTCATTTGCAGTTTGTGGCGGTGCGGCTTGTCGCATTGCTTCTACAAGGGCGGAAACTTGCGCGTCGGTGACTGATTGCGCTGCTGCTGGAAGTGATTGCAATCCGAGGCTAATTATCAGGCTGCCGAATAGTAGATTGGTTTTTGCGATCGATTTAAAATTCATTCACAATGCCCTGTTGTAATCAAAGTTTCCTGCCACAAAGTTTAGCTTAAAACGGATCGAATACCTCTGCCTTAAGTATGATTTGCCCACTTAATGCAGTGTCGATCGCCCTTACGATAGAAATTGTTAATCAAGTACGATAAAATCATGGAAGTACAGCCCAGGGAAATTCGCAACTACCTGAGAGCAGATGGGACAAATCCTTTTGAAGATTGGTATAACTCGCTCCGGGATACCACAGGCAAAAATAGGATTGGGTTAAGGCTGAAGCGAGTCATGACTGGTAATCTAGGAGATTGTAAGTCCGTGGGAGAAGGAGTTTTTGAACTCAAAATTGACTCTGGCCCTGGATATCGGCTTTACTTTGGCCAAGTCGGGCTGACAATTGTACTTCTGCTGATAGGTGGACATAAGAGAAAGGAAAGAGCGAGATATTGGCAAAGCTATTCAATATTGGAGAGACTATGAAAGACGTGAAAGCACCAACGAGTAGGAGTTACCAAGAATTTCTGATCGAATCTCTGAGAAATGCCCAAGAAGCAGCAGGTTATATCGAGGTGACATTGACAGAAGCCAGCGATGAACCTAAATTGCTCCAAATGGTACTCAAAGACGTTGTAGATTCTCGGCTAAAGTTCAACAATTTATCAGAGTCAGCTCAACTTCAATGGGAAAAACTCGACAAGCTCCTGACAGCAAGTGGCGGTTCGGAAATTTACAGCTTTGTAGAATTGCTCGAAGCATTAGGATTTAAACTAGAAATTACTGTCGCAGATACTGAGTTGTCGGCTGACTCGGAATCAACGGATTTGGGGGAATCACAATTATCGCCCGAACCAGTAGTAATTAATCCGAGTTAATGAGTAAATCGCGCCTTCACCCTTCCCTCACAAAATCTAACAATCGGTGAGCCATTTCTAGCTTGCTGCAAGGTGCTATTTCTACTTGCTTGCCGGCGGCATTAATTAATATTGCTTGATTGGTATTGCTGCCGAAACCTGCACCTATTCGATCGATCGGGTTTGCGGCAATTACATCCAGTTTCTTTGCCCGCAATTTCTCCAAAGCTGGCTTGACAATATCCCCAGTTTGTGCTGCAAACCCGATTAATTTTTGGTGCGGCTGTTTCAATTTTCCCAACTCTGCCACAATATCCGCTACTGGTGCCAAAGGCAAACAATTCGGGAGCGATCGCTTCGGAAGTTTCTCACTACTGTACTCGGCAGGTTTCACATCCGCTACCGCCGCCGCCATCACCGTCAAATCCGCATCGGGAAAGCATTGCAGCATCGCCTGCCGCATTTCTTGTGCACTCGTAACTGCGATCGCCCGCACACCTGAGAGCGGCAATTCGCCAGTTATACTGTGTACCAGCGTCACTGTAGCGCCGCGGTGCTGTGCAGCTTGCGCTAAAGCTATGCCCATTTTGCCCGTGGAAGGATTGCCGATAAACCGCACCGGATCGAGGTGTTCCCGCGTTCCTCCCGCACTGATCAACACCCGAATGCCCGCTAAATCTCGATCGCCCTTCGCATACAACAGCGATTCAATATGAGGCAAAATCTCATAAGGTTCTGCCATCCGGCCGACACCCGCGCGATCGCACGCCAGCATTCCCGCCCCCGGATTCGCAGCATGATAGCGCCGATAACTCAACACTTCCCGCCAATTCCGCTGCACCGCCGGCTGTTCCCACATATCTGTATTCATCGCCGGTGCCAGCAAAATAGGGCAAGTAGAAGCTAAGACAGTATTAGTCAGCAAATTATCAGCAAAACCCCCCGCCAACTTAGCCAAAGTATTAGCTGTCAAAGGAGCAATCACAAAAACTTCCGCCCATTCTCCCAGTTGAATATGCAGGGGGCGGCCGTGACTTGGTTGCCAAAAATCTTTGTCAGTAAAAGCAGGATGGCGGCACAGAGTAGCAAAAGTCAAAGGCGTTACAAACTCCCCTGCCGCATCAGTAAGAATAACTTTAACTTCCGCTCCAGCTTTGGCTAAAGTTGAAACTACTTCGCAAACTTTGTAAGCCGCAATCCCGCCACTAACGCCGATTAAAATTCGTCTGCCTTTCATGTCATTTTTTCATAAAAAAGAATCAAGAAAGAAATTAAGATAAAAACAGGCTAAAATCCCTAATTCATCTGTTTAATCCGCAACAAAATATGCTGCTAACTTCTTCCTCAATTCCGTCGAAAATTTTGAGCTAGATTTTTCAGTCTATGCTTCGTCGTAGGCTTCCATATCCAGAAGGTGGAGATAAGGTTCAACCAGCTCCGGCCGCTGAAAAGCAAGCGATCGCAACAAATGCCAATCATTCAATCCCTCAAAAGGATCTGTATAATCGTCAACTTCCAAACGGACAGCCAATTCTGCCACGTCCTGAGAAGTAAGTACAGCAATATCGCGCGATGCTTTGGTTAAAGTTTTCATTTTTTTCCCCTGCCCGAGACTTCCGCCATACTATATACTAAACCTTTAATCAGATTTCGACACAGTTTCTACAACAAAACTTCGCATTACCTCTATAACTTCCGGCAGAATCTCGTGTCCCATTTTAAATTCTCGATACTGCACCGCAGCTCCCCAAGCCGTCAAACTCTCGCGCGATCGCACAGCAGCACTAACGGGAACAATAGTATCTTGAGTACCGTGTACGATTAAAACAGGTGGCAAAACACTCCCCGCAACTGGCGAAATCTGGTGTAAATAACCGCTCAGACAAATTAAACCAGCTAGGGGCAAAGTCAATCCCACATCTAGAGTCATCGCTCCGCCTTGAGAAAAGCCACCTAAAATAGTGCGAGACAAAGGCACGCCCGTGCTGCTTTCCAAAGACAGCAAAAATTCCCTCAGCAATTGCCGGCTTTCTACCAATCCCTGAGCGTCTTTGCTTTGAAGGTTATACCACGCTTTGCCGCTCGTTACCTGGGGATGGGGAAAGGGGGCATCGGGAAACACAAACTGATAATCCGGCAAATTGAAAAAGGGTGCTAAGGAAGTCAAATCCCGAGCATTAGCACCCCATCCATGCAAAGCGACAATCAAAGCGACAGGTTTGCGATCCGTTGTGGGCGGAATGCTAATAGATTGTAAAGACATCGTAGTTAATAATTGGTAATCTGGTCTGGCTACAATTATAAATTGTCACGACGGGTAAAACCCCAGATATTTGTTTTCGGCAATATTCCACTGTAATTAGCACGCGCTTGCTAATAACTATAATAGTTGACTGTTGACTGTTGACTGTTAACCGTTGAAAGTAGAGTGCGACCTCGCACATTTCCAAAGTAGAGTGCGGATAGTTCACCTTTTATAAACAGGAATTAGGGAGGATCTCATATTTGTAAAAACACTTCTTCTGGCTCCTTCATTCTGACTCTTTCCTCCTGGCTCCTGGCTCCTGCCTCCCAACTCCAATTTATAGCTTGGCTGCAAAAGTGATATCGTTTCCGGTTGCATCGGAATAATAAAATCGAGTCAACAGTAGACCTCTTGCAAAAAAAATCTATGTTATAATTAAAGGTTTTGAATTTTAGATCTGAAAGCTAACTCATAATTGTA
>NZ_JAUBSD010000064.1:0-42074 GCF_036704575.1 Microcoleus sp. K5-D4 | reverse complement strand
TGATTTTAAATCACCCTAACCTTCCTTCAGTCTTGTCTTATGGTACTTTGGCTGCTTAAAAACTGTCCGGACTATTGCTGAGAAAGATATGTGTTCTGGCTGTAACATTACTTGTGATGAGGACTTTAAAATGAGATTTCCGAATATTCAAGTGATTATCTTCTACAACCAGCCATATCCGTAGAAGTACAGGATAGAAAGTCAGTAGAGCTTACCAGGGCTTTACTGGCTTTTCTGGGTAAGGTAGAATGGAGGTGATATGAAGCTTAATATTACCTGGCTCCTAGTTTACGATTAAGAAAAATACATAAGGAGGGAAAGTCAATGATACAGTTTGACATAGGTCATTACACCGATTTCAAGTTGCCCAACAATTCAGATATTCCAGAGCAATTACAACTAACACTTCACACAGTTTGGGACAGAAAGTATCGCGATTTATACGAAAGAGGCGGAAACAGCGATGTAGAAGAAGCCTTTGTAGAAGTAATGACATCCTTTGGGATGCCTAATAATCAAATATCCCATCAGCGATACGTCTATATGGCTTATGGAATAGCATTAGCAGCTAAACCGACGATTAAACATTACTTTCCTGAAGAAGACAAGGCTGATAGAGTTCAAAAAATTGTATCTTGTTGGCTGAAGGATGGTTGTGAAATTCCCGAAACTTGTGCAGATACCTTGTTTCCTAATATCAACAAAATTGGAAAATATCAAGCTACTGACGAAGCTTATAATATCTTCTATGGCTTGCTGCAAACACTCAATACAAAAACAGCCTATAATGCCATCTTAGATATTCTGTATGATGCCATTACCGGCGATGCTATTTCTGGTTTTGCTGTGGCCAAACGAGATATGTTTAATTGGTGGTTGATTGAGGTGATTCCGGCTGCCTATTGTTTAAAGCTGCCATCTACTTTATATTCAGGAAAATGGGAATTTCCGCCACTGAGTCAGTGCGCTTAAGTAATGACCAAAGCAATTAGTACAGCTTAATTAGTTAATAATCATGGGAATCCAGTTATTGACAATTACGAGCGCTCTCATTCATACTATAACTAAGCGTTGTAGGAGCTAACTTTAATGTCGGATCTATTCGCAAGAATCACTGTTAATCCTAGACAGTGCGACAGTCGCCCTTGCATTCGCGGCATGAGAATTCGGGTATCAGACGTACTGGACTTATTTGTGGCTGGTTTCAGTGAGGAACAAATACTAGAAGAAATGCCCGATCTTGAAGCTGACGATCTGAAAGCATCTCTTTTGTATGCTTAGCGCAAACTCAATCATCCGGTATTGGTTGTATGACAATAATTTGGGTAGATACAGAATCAATCAAAATTACATCAGCGTTAATCAGCGTTCATCTGCGGTTCAAAAAATCTCAACTATTAAATTAGTTAATCATCAATCTGGAATTATCAATCAGGCACCATCAAGCCCTTCAATATTCTCCCCTTTTCCTCCTCCCTCAACCCCTTACACTGCACCAAAACCCCAAAACCCCCCAAACCCATCGGATCGATCAATTGATGCAAAGCCTCCCGTCGGCGCAAAAACGTTGCCACATCCAATACTTCCGCATCATTTGTAGACAGAGAAGCAATACGATCGCCCAAACCCAACGCCATCAAAAACAAAGCCTGCTGAGTAAACCCTACCACATCCAAACCGCACAATTCCCCCTGCCTTTCCAGCGCCGTAAAATTAACATGAGCCGTTAAATCCTGCCGCCCCACATTAATATAAGGATTATTGTGATATCGGTGCAGATAATAACACTGTAGCGTCCCCTCCCTGCGCCTCGGATTGTAATAGCGGTGCGCCGGATAACCGTAATCAATAGTTAACAAATATCCCCGCTGCAACTTTTGAGCAACTGTACTCATCCAGTCCAAAGCCGCCAAATTCACCTCACTGCGATAACCATCCCCGTACACACTCGCCGACAAATCGATGCTTACAAAATCAAAATATTCGGCAATTTTAGGCGTGGAAACTTCGCCAATAACTTCAACAAAGTTTATCTCTTTTTGTTGATATTTTGGGGTTTCTGCAGCAACGTAAATTTCCCTAACCTGCCCGTCTTCCAGAATGAATTGATGCACTGGAAAAGCATCCACTAACTCGTTAGAAAAGAAACATCCGACTATTGAATTATTAACTATTTCCTGCCAATTGCACCACTTAACGCATTTGAGATTACTTAAGCTTTGGCGTTGTTCCGCTTGAAGTATTGGCGAAATTTCAACAATTATGTATGTTAAAGTTTTAAATAAGTCGGGATGTTGCCGTTGCAGATATTGCAGCACATTAGCTGCAAAAGTTCCCCGCCCAGCGCCCATTTCTACGATCGCGAAATTGAAAGGGCGATCGAGAATTTGCCACATTTCCACAAACTGCTCTGCCAAAACCTCGGCAAAATCAGCTCCCCAATGAGACGACGTGATAAAATCGCCTTGTTTGCCGATCGACGGGCGATCGCTATTGTAATAACCGTGCTGCGGATGATATAATGCCAAATCCATATATTCAGCAAAAGTAATACGTCGCTGCGGGCTGGCGGCAATTCTTTCGCAGATTAAAGCACAGAGATCCGGATTGCTGTCATTGATATCTGGTTGCTGGACTTTCATAATTTATCGAATCAAAGTTGATGTTATTTCATTTGTGAAGGAGAGATTTTTTTATTAACCGCAGAGGGCGCAGAGGGTACAGAGGAAGAGAGAAGAGAGAAATCAGGTATATTTTAGCTACCTTAACAGCAAAATTAATCGATATCTATCCGCGTTTATCTAGGGTTTAAAAAAAAATCAACCCGGTTCCATAAAAAAACCGGGTTAAGTTATCAGATAAAAACCGACAAAACCTACCTGTCAACCGAGCCCATAATAATGTCGATACTCCCCAAAATTGCCACCAAATCAGCAATCTTCACGCCGCGCACAATGTGAGGCAAAATCTGCAAATTATTAAAATCCGCAGCCCGAATCTTCCAGCGCCAAGGAAACACACTATCATCCCCGATAATATAAATCCCCAACTCACCCTTGCCGCTTTCAACGCGGACATAATGTTCGCCCTTGGGAATCTTAAAAGTCGGGGCAACTTTTTTGCCAATAAACTGATAGTCAAAACCATTCCACTCGGATTTTGGCCCGCTTTCTAAGCGCTTCGCTTCCAAATTCTCGTAAGGGCCGCCGGGGAGTCCTTTCAAAGCTTGATAGATAATCTTAACAGACTCGCGCATCTCCCGAATCCGTACTAAATACCGGGCTAAACAATCGCCAGCAGCTTCGGTACAAACTTCCCAGTCGAAGTCGTCATAACATTCGTAATGGTCAACTTTCCGCAAATCCCAATTTACGCCGGAACCGCGCAACATAGGGCCGGATAGTCCCCAGTTAATCGCTTCGTTGCGAGAAATAGTACCCAGGCCTTCAATCCGGCGGCGGAAGATTGGATTGTTGGTAATTAAACGTTCGTACTCGTCAATTTTGGGAACGAAATAATCGCAGAAATCTTGGCATTTATCTACCCAACCGTAGGGCAAATCGGCGGCAACTCCGCCAATGCGGAAATAGTTATTATTCACCATGCGATAACCTGTGGCTGCTTCCCACAAGTCGAGAATTGGTTCGCGATCGCGCATAGTATAGAAAAAAGGAGTTTGCGCGCCCACGTCCGCCAAAAACGGCCCTA
Source organism: Microcoleus sp. K5-D4 (assembly GCF_036704575.1). Lineage (NCBI taxonomy): Bacteria > Bacillati > Cyanobacteriota > Cyanophyceae > Oscillatoriales > Microcoleaceae > Microcoleus > Microcoleus sp. K5-D4. Next base: position 38,366 of record NZ_JAUBSD010000064.1, on the reverse strand, counting down.
CCCACATCAAGTGGTTAGCAATCCGGTTCAACTCCAGCATAATTACCCGAATATAACTAGCCCGTCTGGGGACAGCAATATTTGCCAACTTTTCCGGTGCATTCACTGTCACCGCTTCGTTAAACATCCCCGCAGCGTAGTCCCAGCGGCTCACGTAGGGCACGTACATCACGTTGGTGCGGTTTTCGGCAATTTTTTCCATCCCCCGGTGCAGATAGCCCAAAACTGGCTCGCAGTCCACCACATCTTCCCCGTCCAGGGTGACAATTAACCGGAGTACCCCGTGCATGGATGGGTGGTGCGGCCCCATGTTGAGCACCATCGGTTCGGTTCTAGTCTCAATTCTTGACATAATTAAATGAATTAATGATTACTAGCTATTGTTGATTTTTGTTTGGCTTTTATGATTATGAAGGATATCGAGCTCTCTGAGAAGGAGACCCTTGGATCGGATGTCAGTATTGACACCTATCACGTTCCAGTTTTGGGTCAAGAATTAATTGCGGGTTTGGCTGTGCGTCCAGGCGGACACTATTTGGACGTGACGCTTGGGGGCGGCGGACACACGAGTTTGATTTTAGCGGCGGCGGCTGATGTTACAGTGGTGGCGATCGACCGCGATGAACAAGCCATCCGTTTTTGCCAAGCCCGATTTGCCAACTCGCCCGTTGAGTTTTGGCACGGCAACTTTGCTGAATATCAGTCCCCAGAGGCCGAATTTGATGGTATCATAGCAGACTTGGGCGTCAGCTCTGCTCAGTTCGATACACCGGAACGAGGATTTAGTTTTCGCCACCCAGCTCAACTAGATATGCGTATGAACCAGCAGCAATCTTTGACGGCAGAAGAGATTATCAACCACTGGGAAGAAGTTAAACTAGCAGATATTATTTACAAGTACGGCGAGGAGCGACTGTCGCGGCGCATCGCAAGGCGGATTGTGCAAGGGCGTCCTTTTCAAACTACAACAGAACTTGCAGGCGCGATCGCCTCCAGCTTCCCCCCCAAGCAGCGCAACGGCAGAATCCATCCGGCCACCCGTACTTTCCAAGCTTTAAGGATAGCTGTCAACTCCGAACTCGCTTCTTTAGAAACTTTCCTCAACCAAGCCCCAAGGTGGTTAAAACCCGGTGGGAGAATCGGAATCATTACATTTCACAGTCTCGAAGACCGACCAGTCAAGCACCAACTCAGAGGAACACCCAATTTGCAGGTACTGACAAAAAAGCCGATCGGGCCACAATCCGAAGAAGTCGCTAGAAATCCCCGCTCTCGTTCTGCTAAGCTCAGACTGGCAGAAAGAATAACTTGATTCGGCAGTAGTAATATGCTTGCTGCAAAAAGTTCAGAGATTGGGGAGACTTGCATGCAGCAATCAAGTACGATGCGGCAAAGATGTAGGGAATAGCGCCAACAACCCACCACTAACCCTCCGGGTACAGTGGGGCTTGAAATACAGCCGGTGTTGACCAGACTTAGGTAGCAATACCTGCGTTAGTAGTAAGTGTTAAAATTCACACCGAGGACAGTGCCGAGCTAGTTAAGAACTCTGCAATCAGAGCATTAATTAGCAGTTTTGAATGCTGGTGTGTTTAGAAAAGTACCGACTGCTAACAAGGTCATTGCTCGTATCACAGCGTGAAAGCTGACTCGGGAATTTTCCCTATTGAAGCGGCCTACCGAGGCGGGTTACAGTATCGAAAGCCTCTCATCTGTGCGAACAGATGGTGCGAAAGGAATGCTCACCTTGAGGTAAAACGGGTTTCTTTAACTCAACTTGACGTAACTGATATGTTGCATATATCCAGCCCCCCTTTTCCTCCCGCCACCTTGCTGATTACAGCTATGGTGGGGGTTTTCAAGGGGGAAGAAAGATGAGTCGGGGAGATGGAAGCAAGCTGAAACTGATGGTAGTCGATGACGAACCCGACAACTTGGATTTATTGTACCGGACGTTTCGACGCGACTTTCAGGTTTACAAAGCAGATAGCGCCCTCAGCGCCCTGGAAGTTCTAGACGAACAGGGTGAGATGGCGGTGATTATATCTGACCAGCGGATGCCAGAAATGAATGGCACCGAGTTTTTGGGGAAAACTGTCGAGCGATTTCCCGATACGATTCGGATTCTGCTAACGGGATACACCGATGTTGAAGATTTGGTTGAGGCCATCAACTCAGGTCAAGTTTTCAAATACATCACCAAACCGTGGAATCCAGAAGAACTCAAATTGGTGATCAATCAAGCCTCAGATACTTACAAATACTACAAGCAGCGCAGCGTTGCATTGCGCCGCGCTTTACGCAAGGAATCTCTGTTCAATGAGGTAATGAGCGTCATTCGCGGGTCGCTAGATTACTCTAGTATGGTACAAACTATTGTTCAAACCGTAGGTCAAACTTTTGAGGCCAACTATTGTATGCTGCGGCCGGTAGAGAGCGATCGACTATTGCCGAGTACCTTCCCCTACCAAGCCCAAACCGACGATGCCAGTAGCTTTTCTTTTGATGAAAATTTGCTGGTTCAAGCTGTAGCCACCCGCCAAACTCAAGTGAACTCAAACAGTGGGGGGAATGGTAACTCGGTTGAGATTGCCGTGCCCCTGACTTACCAGCAAGAATTGCTGGCGGTACTGGCTTTGTCCCAGATTGGCGGCACTAACCCTTGGTCGGCAGAAGATATAGAGTTAATAGAAGGTGTAGCAGCTCAAGCTGCTCTCGCCCTGTCTCAAGCTAAGCTCTACCAGCGCACTCTGGATTTAGCCAAGCAGATGCAAAACGAGTTGGAAGTGGCTCGCCAAATCCAAACAAACTTGTTGCGCCAAAGTTGGCCGGATTTTGAAACTGTCAGAGTGCAAGCTTGCTGCTATCCCGCGCGGGAAGTTGGTGGCGACTTTTTTGAAGTCTACGTCCACTCCCAAGGAGATATTTGGATAGCGGTGGGAGATGTTTCGGGTAAGGGAGTTCCGGCTGCTCTATTTATGGCGAGCGCGATTTCGGTGATGAGGCGGGAACTTTCCCAAGAAGTTTCTCCAGAACCCGCTCAAGTTATGCAGAACATGAATAGCAGTATGTCTGACGACCTGATCGGGAACAACCATTTTATTACAATGGTTGTAGCTCGTTACACTCCGTCAACGGGACACCTCGCCTTTGCTAATGCCGGTCACATTTACCCGATTGTTTGGTCTCACTCGGAGGTGAAAGCTCAAGCCGCTAGCGGTAAAACGCCAGCCGAGCCGAATTTCCTGAAAGCTCGTGGCATTCCCTTGGGGATACTACCAGTTTGGAGAGGCAAAGCAGGTACGATCGAATTAAAGTCAGGAGATGTATTTCTGCTGACGAGTGACGGAATTACTGAAGCTAGCGTGACCACTGAAGCGGTCGCAGGGGGTGTACCAACCCGTTCTATGCTACAACAAGAAGGGCTTTGGCAACTATTGATTCAGGAACCTGGTTCTTTCAACTTGGACAATTTGTTGGCTCACATCCGAGCCGATAATCCCGTTCAGGAAGACGACCAAACCATACTCTCTCTGGAGGTTCTTTGAATCTGTCAGCGACTCCCGACCCATAGTCGGGGGTGAGAGCCGAAAAAACTTAAGCCCTGCTGGTTGACGGTTCACAGAGTAGTCCTGCAAAGGACGGCGTTATCGTCAACAGTAAAAAACCTAGCCGGCGATGGCGCAGCTAGTTTCCTGAATCGCTTTCCTGGGGGATTAAACACCTGTAAAAGGTTAAGGTAGAAGGCATTGGTCAGAAAAAACCAAAGCTTAAAAGCCAGGGATTGAAACAAAGATTTTTTATACCTCGCTGCTTGCAGTCTCGGTATAATTATCAATTGTTAATGGGCTTTAGACCCATAACTAAAGTTTTCAACTATACTCTTAACTTCTGCCTTCTACCGAATCATGAATGCCTGATTTTTCAACAGAAAAGGCTAGTATCCCCCAAGTAGCGACAAGTATTGAGGCCGAATCCATTCGGCGCGTCGTGTTTCATACCTGGTGTGAATACACAGGGTTTTCAAACTTACGGGATTTTTTTATGAATACTGAGCTTCATGTGCCAAGCGACTTGCGGTTTTTAACAATTGTTGAAAATTGGTTGCTGAGCAGTTTGGAAGTAGAGCTAGGAGAGCACGTCGATTGGCCGCGTCAGTCGAATCGTTTGCGCTTGGTGTTAGCAGAAGCCTATTCTAACGTGATCCGCCATGCTCACAAAGATCAACCCAATTTGCCCGTGTTAATTCGCTTGAATTTAAAAAATAGGGATATTGGTTTAGAAATTTGGGATTACGGTAAAGGTTACGAAATGGATACTTACAATCCCCCGAGGCCGGAAGCTAAACAGGAAAGCGGCTACGGCTGGCTGATTATGAGTAGACTTATGGATCGGGTGGACTACACTTTGCAAATAGACGGTCGCAACTGTCTAAAGTTGGAAGCGAGTTTGCCGGAAAAATCTTAATTAGTCGTTAGTCATTAGTCATTAGTCATTAATGATTGGCAATGCACTTTTAGACTCGCTTTGGCTGTCTGTCGCACGCGCTGCGGTGACAGCCAATTTTCCGTGCAGTAGCGTCAGCCCAAGGCGAGACTGTAAGATTGTAGGGGTAAAGTTCCGATCGCACAAATAGCCACGAAACCGATTTTTTATACCGTGAGTGGCACTTCACCAAAGATTTGGATCAAAACCCGGTTTCTGCCTTATTCTGGCGATAAAAAGCCGATTAACCTGTCGATCGCAGGATTTTAGCTATTACGTGCGATCGACAGGTTAAACCAAAATAGAGAATTTAAATCTGAAACAGCTTATTAAGCATCAAATTTTTTCTGTGACCGCAGACTTAGCAATTCTTGGGGAGAAGCTAACAGTTTGACGGTGACAGAAAGGATTTTTTGGTCAGAATTGAGCAAGAATAGCCATCCGACATTAACACCAAATGCGGAAGTTTGCACTCGACCGCTGACCTGAACTTCTACTTTGCCATCTTCTAAAATTTGGCTGACACCTTTCTGGGGTTCTAGCTGCATTCCTCGTGCTTCTTTTTTTAGATAAGTGGCGATCGAGATGCTGCCGATAATTGGATCTTCAAACGGCGCGTGCAGAACCCCGTCATCGGCAAATAAATTAGCCGTCGCTTCAAAATCGCCCGCGTTTAAAGTTTCAAAATATTGCACTATCCCTGGCATTGTGATGCCTGCAATCTTTATAGAGGTAGTTAAAATAGGTCGAGTTGTTGCGGTCATAAAACAAGTGATTTCAAATGAATGAGTATACTGTAATCATTCTCTTTGTCGCAGCAAATCCCTCAAAAGATATAAGTAGGGGTAGGAAAATAATTCTCCGAAAAAAGGAGGAATCGGGAACCGCAGAGCGTCGATCGCCGCTTTCAGAGCGATCGACCAACATCAATATTACTTTCAAAAAATGTAAGTGTAGCCAACCTGCAAACCCTGATACCATCAGTCATTTCCCATCCTTCAATTCTTGAATCTAAAATTTAAAATCTAAAATCTAAAATGATAGAAACCCAGACACCTAAAGGCATCTGGGTTTCTGGCTAAGTCTGTTTGACTGACCGAACCAGAATATTCTATTTACGCATCAAATTGAGCAATTCTTTAGGAGATGCCAACAAGTCGATCGCCACAAAGAAAATTTGACCTTGGGGATCGAGCAAAAACCGCCACGCGATGTTCATACCCACATTCGATCCGAACCAGGGAGTTTCGACTTTGCCAGTGACTTTCACTTGGCGGTAGCCATCTTCTGCGGGTTCCGATACGCCTTGCTGGGGCATCATTTTCAGTCCGATGCACTCTTCCCGCATATAGTTGAGGATAGCGTCGCGACCGACGATCGGCTTTTGGAAAGGTGGTTGCAGGGCACCTTCTTCAGCAAATAAACCGACGGCGGGGGTGAAGTCGAAGGCGTTCATGTAGTCGATGTAGTTGAGGACAGTCTGCTCACTGATACCCTCAATTTGGGTTTTCACCCGCTCTTCTGGAGCGGTGGGAGTGCTGCGGGGGGCCGAGCGTTTGCCGTACTCTTGGCTGAAATCGGGGTCGTAGCCCATGTGAACTACGGTGTTACGAAGTACGGTAATTTGTTGACCGGGATCGAGTTTTTTGATAGTTTCGAGAACTGTGGTGGCTTCGGGAGACATTTGATAGCCAGCCGGGATCGGAGCGACAAGGCCCTGTTTCATCAACTGTCCCAACTCGTACCAGAAACCGAGTTTGGTATTGACGCGCAAAGAAGTGTAAATCCGGCCAATTGTTGTGTCGGCGTTGCTGGCTAGGTCAAACATGGTTTTGCTTTGAGCAGCCGGCGACATTTGCTTGATTTCGCTCAGAATGCCTTCGACAAGCGCCATGCTGGCTACTCCGGGAGCTGCTGCGGTGATGGAAATACCCATTTCGGTGTAGGCATACCAGAGCAGTGCGAGTTGGTCTTCAACGCTGAGTTTGTAGAACGCTTCCGTGGTAGCCGGAACAACGCTCGCAATCTCGGTGTTTGAGAAAATAGATTGAGCTGATTGAATACTAACTGCCATGTGTATACTGTGGGATTCGCTGTCGGTTTTACTTGCGTACTTGAATTGGCGAATCGAATTCTCCCTTAATTAAAATTATGTAACGTTTTTGACAAATTAAAGTTCAAATTTATAAATATAAAGATTGTGAAAGTATTATGAATTTGTTAACAAAGTATCTCTCAAGGTTAATAGATTAATAGCGCATTTCGTGATATGGCATTTGATCCAATGAAAACATCAATTAATAGCGATCGCATTAAGCAAAAAGCCATTGAGTTGGGCTTTCACAAAGTCGGTATCGCCTCAAAAGACACGGATTTCGATCTAGAAAAACAAAGATTGCAAGCTTGGCTGGACAAGGGTTATCAGGCGGATATGGCATGGATGGCAAACCCGAAACGGCAGGATATTCGATTAATAATGCCAGAGGTGCAGTCGTTAATATGTGTCGCCATCAACTACTACACACCTCACCAACGCCCCTCAAATCCCCCTTGTGAGGGGGGGGTCGAGGCAGGGATCGAATATGCTAAAATCTCTCGCTACGGTTGGGGGCGGGATTACCATAGAATTTTGCACAAAAAACTGAAGGTTTTGGCAAATTGGGTGCAATCGCAAGGCGAGGGAATTGAAGCGCGGTATTATGCTGATACCGGGCCGATTCAGGATAAAATGTGGGCGCAACGTGCCGGGATTGGCTGGATTGCCAAAAATGGTAATGTAATTTCGCGCGAATACGGTTCTTGGGTGTTTTTGGGAGAAATCTTGACTAATTTGGAGTTAGCGCCCGATGCACCCCATACGGAACATTGCGGTACTTGCACTCGCTGCATTGAGGCGTGTCCGACGGGGGCAATTACTGAGCCTTTTGTGGTGAATGCCGATCGATGTATAGCCTATCACACGATCGAGAATCGAGCCGAAAAATTGCCCGACGAAATTGCATCTAATTTACAAGGTTGGGTAGCAGGCTGCGATATTTGTCAGGATGTTTGTCCTTGGAATCAGCGATTTGCGAAACCAACTGATGTTGTAGAGTTTGAGCCTTATCCGGAAAATATAGCGCCGACACTTGCAGAATTAGCCGACATTTCCGACGAGGAATGGAACCGCAGATTTACAGCTTCGGCCCTGCGGCGCATTAAACCCGAAATGCTGCGCCGAAATGCGAAAGCAAATCAAATTAACCCTTAAAAGTTGAGAGGTTCGTCAAGGTGCTTAGGGGGCGCATTACCCTATAGATAAACCCTAGGCTATGTACTGAATCGCCAAGAGTGAATACATTATGCAGTAAGTCATTTCCATCTAAGATCTAAAATCTAAAATCTAAAATTGTATGCTCTCCCGTTCCTTATTTGCTATTGTCCAATGACCAAAGTAATTATTTTTGATTTTGACGGTACTTTAGCAGATACAATCGATATTCTTCTGAGCATCACCAACCGTTTGTCAGCAGAATTGGGCTTTAAGTCTGCGACCAAAGAGCAAATAGCTCAACTGAGCAATTTAACTTCTTGGCAACTCCTTCAGTATTCGGGAATTTCTATCTTCAAATTCCCGCTGTTGATTAGAATGTTGAAAGCAGAGTTACGCAGCGAAATTCCCAATATTCAATTATTTCCGGGAATTAAAGAAGTTTTACTGGAGTTAAAAAAACTGGGATTTCAACTGGGCATTATCACATCTAATTCCCGAGAAAATGTCTTGGCGTCGCTGGAAACAAATGGTTTGCAAGACACTTTCACATTTATTTACTCGGGTTCAACTTTTGGCAAACATAAAGTTATTAATAGCTGGCTAAAAAGAGAACATATAAATCCTAAACAAGTCGTTTATGTGGGAGATGAGATTAGAGATATAGACGCTGCTCGAAAAACAGGAATTAAGGTAATGGCTGTAGCTTGGGGTTTTAATTCTCAGGAGGTTTTGGCTGCACACAATCCCGATTTTTTGATTAAACGCCCCCAGGAATTGATAGAGATTATGAGTAATTTGCGGGAAGTGTAAACTGAAATTGCAAAAAGTAAGACTCGTCGGTTGAAATCTATTCTAGACAAACTCTCGCTCCAGCAGAGAGAGACTAAAGAATAAAAGAGGTATGAAAGCCTGATTTGTTATCAGCCAGAGTCGCTCGTATCATCTCTGCGAATAAATTATGTTAATCTCCTTCGCTCCGTTTCAGTGCTGCTAAAACTGCTTGCTGGCTAACTGCTTGGTAGATTTTGCTAAAATGCTGCTTGAGTGCGTCAGATGCAGGGGAGGATTTGCTAGCGGTTCCTTTTCCGTCGGTTGCGATGGGAATTGGGCCTAAGATATCTAATACTGTTTCGCTGCTGGGCGGCGGTACAATAACTACTAAAGATGATTCTAGCTGTTGGTTATATTCCCAAAAGCGATCGACCTTTGGCACTTTAGAATTGGCTGTGGGGGAATTTTCGCCGGAGTTGAGTTGGGAATTTTCCTCTCCTTGCGTACCTCGTCTCTGACGAAGTGCTGTCAAGATTTGCTCTTTGGTTCGGCCCCGCAGTTGGAAGAGTACGAAGGGGTCTTCACTGAAGCGATCGCCCAATAAGTAGTATACTGCACTGATGTGTTTGCAAGGGTTTTTGGGGTCAGGACAGCTACAGCGCGATCGAATATCAGATAAGCTTAACGGAAATAGCGTTTTGCCTGCTGCTGCAAATACATCTTCAATATTGTGTGGCATTTCTCCTGCTAAGAGTTTAGCTGAAAAAACTGCTCTTTGCGACATATTTTCAATCACATAATCCCAATCTTCATCGCTTAAGGTATCAAGTCCTAAAGAAACTTGATAGGGTTTGGGATCGGTTCCTTGAACTATGGCAATTACTTCTTGATTTGGAAATTTAATGCTGAGAACTTTACCTTCGCGCGCATACTGCCAGCCACGTTCTAAGCGCTTTTTAAAGCGGTAGGTATTGATTAAATCTAACCACTGTTGGGTCCACCATTCTCTGTCAATCATAAGCCCAAGGAAGAAGGAAGTTCGGCAACGGATTCTGTAACGGATGTAACGGATGTCAGGAAGAAGGAAGAAGGAAAAAAGCTTTAGTTATCTAGGAGAGTCAGAAACCGAGTCTTTTAGTAAAAAACTGGACTATAACCTTTAATCCTGGTAGAAAACCCGGTTTCTTTGGTCAGAGTGTGTAATTACTCTGATTTTTGACAACTAAAGTCCTCACTAGAAACCGAAGAAAATTCAACACATTATTCTTCTTCGTTTTCTATAATAGCATTGCGATCGAGAATTAGTAAATTGCGAAGTTGGTCTGTATCGAGTTCGGTGAGCCAGTTTTCGCCGGCGCTGACTACTTGTTCGGCTAGAGCTTTTTTGCTTTCGATCATATCGTGTATTTTCTCCTCTAAGGTGCCAGTGCAGACAAATTTATGCACTTGCACGTTGCGAGTTTGACCGATGCGAAATACGCGGTCAGTTGCCTGATTTTCTACTGCGGGATTCCACCATCTGTCATAGTGGAAAACGTGGGTTGCTCTGGTTAAGTTCAAACCTGTGCCGCCTGCTTTTAAAGATAAAATCATAATCGGCGGGCCTTGGGGGTCGTGCTGGAAGCGATCGATCATTTCTTCCCGCTGCTGTTGCCGAATTCCTCCGTACAAGAACAAAACTTCTCGCCCTAAATGCTGTTCTAGATGCGGTTTCAGGAGTTTTCCCCATTCGGCAAATTGAGTAAAAATTAAAGCCCGATCGCCCTCAGCGAGTACCTCTTCTAACATTTCCACCAACCGCTGCAATTTCCCCGATTCCTGACTCTTAATCTCCAATTCTTTCGGCTTAGCTTCTGCTTTCACAAGAGCCGGATGGTTGCAAAGCTGCTTGAGTTTTACCAGCAAAGCCAGAATCATTCCCCGGCGCTGAATGCCTTCTGCTGACTCTAATTCCGCTATTGACTCTTCGACTATTTTCTGATATAATACCGCCTGTTGAGCAGCCAGCCCGCAAAATACAGTCATCTCCTGTTTTTCGGGCAAATCTTGGATGATTTCTTTGTCAGTTTTCAGGCGGCGGAGGATGAAAGGCCGAACGAGCGATCGCAAAGTCTGCAATGATTCTCGATCGCCGTATTTCTCGATCGGAATTGCAAATCGGCGCTGAAAGAAATTGCGCGGCCCCAAATAGCCAGGATTGAGAAACTCCAAAATAGACCACAATTCTTGCAGTCTATTTTCCACCGGAGTTCCCGTCAGCGCAATTTTAAAAGATGCCTCGATTTGCCGCACCGCTTGCGACTGCTTCGCCTCAGAATTTTTAATATTTTGCGCTTCATCTAAAACCAATCCTTGCCATTTAATGCCTTGAAATTCCTTCGCATCTCGAAACACCAGGGCGTAACTGGTAATGATTAAATCCTTTCCTTTAATTGCCGTCGCAAATGCTTTGCCTTTAGCGCGTTTGTCTCCGTGGTGAACTAACACTTTCAGCGTCGGGCCAAATTTTTTGACTTCCCGCTCCCAATTGCCCAATACTGATGTCGGACAAACCAGTAATGTTGGCGCTTCTAGAGAATCTTGTTCCTGTAAGTGCACGAGGAAAGCAATTAGCTCGATGGTCTTACCGAGCCCCATATCGTCCGCGAGACAAGCACCCAAACCCCAGCGTTCTAAGAATGCTAACCAGCCTGCTCCTAGGGCTTGATAAGGCCGCAATTGTCCTCGGAAACTAGCCGGAGTTGCGATCGCACTTACCGCTTGATTATCGCTCAAAGTATTCAACAATTCCTGAAGCTGACCCGTGGCCTCAAAATTCACTACAGGCAATTTTTCGATCATCTGAGTATCGCCCGACGCCAAACGCAAAGCATCCTCCAAAGAAAGAGTCATTTGTTCTTTGCGGCTGGCAAAAAAAGTTTGAGCCGCTTTCACATCCGGCGCGCGCAACTCCACCCACTCGCCGTTAATTTCCACCAAAGGCGAATTCAACGCGGTCAATCTGTCAAATTCGGCCTTAGAAATGCGCTGTCCGCCGATCGTCAATTCCCACTTAAAATTTAGCAGACTTTGCAATCCCACCCCACCTTTCGCCGGAGTCACTTTCGGAGTTTCCGCTTGAATGCTCAAGCCCAAACGACTCGCCCAACCATCCGTCTTTGTCAAACTCGGCGGCAAAACTACGCCCAACCCGCTATCAGCAAACCGCCAAGCTACAGACTTAATAAACTCGTAAGCTTGCAGCGGATTTAATTGGCAAGATTGAGGCCGCTGTGCTTGCAAACTCGGTTCAATTAACGGATAAAGTTTCGAGGCTAAACCCAAGCCGCTAAGCAAAGTTTCTTGAGGCAATTCTATTGTCCGCCCCGCATAAGCCAAACGCTCGACAGAGTTGTTCCAAACAGTTGTCGCGTCCACCAAAAAGTCGGTTTCATCTGCTGCTTGCAAGCAATAATTTAAATTCCAGTTGGCTTTACCGGGCGCTGGCGGTATGAGTTGAAAGCAAGTGCGAAATTGACTTTGTTGAGATAATTGGTTTTGCAGCGGTGCAGTCCAAGCACTCAGCTTGGTTGCCAAGTTTTCCAATGCTGCTGTTTCTACTTGCACAATCCCAGATTCCTGCTGCAAAGCTTGCAGCCATTCGCGCACAGGAGAAACTGTTTTGATCTCTAAAGTAGAGCTACCAGCCGATCGCACTTGACTATCTACAATACTACTCAAAAAGCCTAACACCAATTCCTCCGCCCCCATCGGCAAATCCACCGCTAAAGGCAATTGACTGGATTCTTCTTCCTTTTCCCCTCTTCCTTCTTCCTTCTTCCTTCTTCCTTCTTCCTTCTTTCTGACATCCGTTACATCCGTTACAGAATCCGTTGCCGAACTTCCTTCTTCCTTCTTTCTGACATCCGTTACATCCGTTACAGAATCCGTTGCCGAACTTCCTTCTTCCTTCGATTGATATGTTCTGCAAGCCGTCGGCATTTGCTTAACAAAAGTGGCAAGGCGGAGTGTATCTGTAGAACTATCTAACAACGGTTGCCATTTGGCAATAGCAGAACCGTCCGACTGTTTCTCCAATCCAGGCAAAAATTTGCATCTTGCCAACAAATCCAAACTCCACCTAGCAATATGAGACCAAAAACGCAAATCTGAGCCGACAAAAGAGTCGGGTTCCGTGCTGTTAAGCGGTAGTGATTGCAAGAACACAAAAGCTGCTTGAGGGTTGAGACAAAAACCCTCGACTTGCCAGGGATAAAGGTAAATTTCCTCAATTTTGGCTGGTTCCTCAAGTGCTGCTGCTGAGTGCTGCGGCATCAGATTTGCGTTCGATTCGGAGATTTGGGTAGGAAGTGCGATCGCCCGAATTTCCCTTTGAATTGAGGAGTTTGGGGCGGTAATTTCTGCGTTGGGAGTTTTGGGAGATCGCCTAGTTTTTTTGCTTTTTTCCGGTAGAGTTTCTGCGGTTTCCGGCAATTGCCAATCCAGTTTTCCCGACTGCTGCAAGGAATTTAGGAAACTCTTAAATTCAGCTTCGGTCATTGCTAATGGATGCGGTAAATTTATCCCCGATTCTATGGTTTCAATTGCCCCTATTTTTCGCCAAGTTTCTCCCCAAATAAATAAGCAACTTTTTTCATTCTCTAGGAGCCAACTGCCGTGTAAAATAGCCATATTTTTTTAGCCTGATTTTATATTTAAGTGCGAGGTTGACTAGAGCATTTATATGGGATTTATGAAAAATTTATTTAAAACAAACCGAGGAAATTTTAAGCCAGATAGGAATTAGGTAGAACCTGTATATTTAGGTACTTATGGCACACCTTACGGCTTATTCCCTGACTTAGATAACTAAATCCCTGTTCCTTCTTCCTTCAACGTCCCAATTCCCAAACGAAAATTCATAGTACCATCTATTTCAGGCGTTTAGCGGACGATCGACCGGAGAATCGAGCCCAGACTGCAAAAAATAATTATCGAGTATAAATGCTTACAATCGAGACACAGACAGTCGATCGCGAGGCGATTATCCCTGTCTTTTGGCGTCGGACTCTCAAACATCCTGTGGTAATGTTACGATCCCGACAGAGAAAGAATGTGGTAGATAAGGAAGCAGTGCTACATGGTAGAGATAGACAAGTCAATATCCTTCGATGGACGGGATATTAGACTGAAGATTGGTTTACTAGCGCCTCAAGCAGGCGGTGCAGTTTTGATTCAGTCGGGTGACACGGCGGTTTTGGTGACAGCGACTCGATCGCAGGGGAGAGAAGGAATTGATTTCCTGCCCCTGTTGGTGGATTACGAAGAGAGACTCTACGCTGGCGGTAAAATTCCCGGTGGATTTTTGCGAAGGGAAGGGCGTCCCCCCGAAAAAGTAACTTTGACTGGCCGTTTGATCGATCGACCGCTGCGTCCGCTATTTCCAAGCTGGCTGCGAGATGACATCCAAGTTGTAGCCACAACGGTTTCGATGGACGAACAAGTGCCACCGGACGTTTTGGCGGTGACGGGGGCTTCCGTAGCGATACTGCTGGCGAAAATGCCGTTTTACGGGCCGATGGCCGCGGTGCGAGTCGGCTTGGTAGGGGACGATTTCATCATCAACCCCACCTACAGCGAAATCAAAGAAGGCGAGTTGGATCTGGTGGTAGCTGGTTCTCCTGACGGAGTAATCATGGTAGAAGCCGGCGCCAACCAATTGCCGGAACAGGATATCATCGAGGCGATCGACTTCGGCTATGAAGCAGCCTGTGACTTGATTCAAGCCCAGCGCGAAATTATGGCGGAATTGGGCATCGATTTGGTGGTAGAGGAACGGCCATCGCAAGATTCGGCCCTGGAAACCTTCATTCGCGATCGCGCCCAAGAACCCATCCGCATCATTTTGTCAAGATTTGAAAAAGACAAAACAATACGGAATGCAGCATTGGACGAAGTTAAGGCAAATGAAGTCGAAGCTGCGATCGCCGAACTCCCGGAAGAGGACCCGGTAAAAGTAGCGGCCACCGCCAACAGCAAGGCGATCGGCAACGTTTTCAAAGACGTTACCAAAAAAATGATGCGGAAGCAGATCCTCGAAGATGGCATCCGCGTAGACGGCCGCAAGCTAGACGAGGTGCGACCCGTTTCTTGTCGCGTAGGCGTGCTGCCGTCGCGAGTACACGGCTGTGCGTTGTTTAATCGGGGGTTAACCCAAGTCTTGTCCGCAGCTACCCTGGGAACCCCGGGCGATGCCCAAGACTTAGGAGACGACTTGCACCCGCAGCAAGACAAACGCTACTTGCATCACTACAATTTCCCGCCGTTTTCGGTAGGAGAAACCAAGCCGATGCGATCGCCCGGACGCCGAGAAATCGGTCACGGAGCCCTCGCAGAACGCGCTTTACTGCCGGTTTTGCCATCCAAAGAAGATTTCCCCTACGTGATTCGCGTAGTTTCAGAAATCCTTTCTTCCGACGGTTCCACCTCAATGGGTTCAGTTTGCGCCTCAACGCTAGCATTAATGGATGCAGGCGTTCCCCTTTCCCAACCCGTCAGCGGCGCGGCAATGGGCTTAATTAAAGAAGGCGATGAAGTCCGAATTTTGACTGACATTCAGGCAATTGAAGACTTTTTAGGCGACATGGACTTCAAAGTAGCCGGTACCGACACCGGGATTACTGCTTTGCAGATGGACATGAAAATCAAAGGTTTGCCCTTAGATGTGATTGCCACCGCCATCCGCCAAGCCAAACCGGCCAGACTGCACATTTTAGAAAGAATGCTGGCAACCATCGACACTCCCCGCAAGGAAATGTCGCCGTTTGCACCGCGTTTGCTAACCCTGAAAATCGATCCAGAATTTATCGGTTTGGTAATTGGGCCTGGTGGCAAAACGATCAAAGCCATCACCGAAGAAACCGGTGTCAAAATTGACATCGAAGACGACGGAACCGTGACAATTGCTGGCAACGACAGCGAAAAAGCTCAGCGGGCTTACAACATTGTCCAAGGCATGACGCGCAAGTTGAATGCAGGAGACGTGTATGTCGGCCGCGTAACTCGAATTATTCCGATCGGCGCTTTTGTGGAAATTTTGCCCGGAAAAGAAGGAATGATTCACATTTCCCAGTTAGCGGACTACCGCGTTGGAAAAGTGGAAGACGAGTTAGCTGTGAACGATGAAGTAATTGTCAAAGTGCGAGAAATTGACAATAAAGGTCGAATTAATTTGACCCGCTTGAATATTCATCCCGACGAAGCGGTAGCCGCCCGCGAAGCGCTGAATAAATAGTTTACGGTTGGTAATTGGTAATTACTTGTAGAGTAATTGCTAATTGCTAATTGCTAACTGGTGATTAGTAATTGCTAATTGCTAATTGAGATTAAATCTGATTGTTTCAGATTGATTTGGGAGTAGGTGCGCGACAGCGACAGATCGACAAAAGTGCGATCGGCTGTAGAAGTTAATAAAGTCGCGCACTTTACCCTCGGCGGTTGCTATAAATAAACTTTCAAATTATTCATCTCTCTCCCCTCTTTCTCAGCGCCCTCTGCGCCCTCGGCGGTTAAATCACTCATAAATATTAAAAAAAACAAACTATCCAGAAACCAGACTTATTTAAAAAGCCTGGTTTCTCAAAGAAGCTCAAATCAAATCACAGCAATGCAGTCAATTTCAACTAACACATCTTTCGGCAAACGCGAAACCTCCACACAAGCGCGCGCCGGTGCTGTTTCCGCATCAAAATATTTCGCATAAACCGCATTCACAGCGGCAAAATCATTCATATCTTTGAGGAAAACCGTAGTTTTTACGACATCCAACCAAGTAGCGCCGGCTTCTGTAAGAATGGCTTCGAGATTTGCCATAACTTGTTCGGTTTGTTTGGCTACATCGTCGGTGTAAACAATATCGTTTAGTCTAATGTCGATCGCAATTTGACCAGCTACAAACAGCATAGTTCCCGTAGCGGCGATCGCTTGATTGTATGGGCCAACGGGTGCCGGTGCTTTGTCAGTACGAATAATTTTGCGCGTCATAGATATCACTTTTTGGGATAATTTTTCCGAAGTTTCTGGCTGGTAGATTTCTCCGTCAGAGGTTTCTGGCTGGTAGAGTTTTCCATCTGGCATTATAGCACCAGTTAAATCTGCATTTTTGATATTCCAGCCATAACAGTTACACCGAGTAAAGTCTGCCCTTCTTAAGTTTGCCTCTATCAGATTAGCTCCAATCAAATTAGAATATCGCAGATTTGCTCTTTCTAAATTGGCACCTCGAAGACAAGCATATTTTAGCTCGGCACTGTCAAGTTTTGCCTGTTCTAAATTAGCATTAGTTAAATTCATTCCTGACAGATTAACTTGGCGGAAATTAGCTTTGTGGAATTTAGCTTTTTGAAGTTTTGCCTCAGTCAATATTGCCTCACTTAAATTTGCCATAGTCAAGTCAGCTTCCAGCAAGTATGCCTCAGTCAAATCAGCCTTATTCAGATTAGCTTTACTTAGGTTCGCTTTATACAAAGAAGCTACACGTAGGTCAGCACTATCTAAACTTGTACCACTCAAATTTGCTTCGTCTAAAGTGGTACTAACTAATTTAGCGTTATTAAAGTTTGCTCCTGTCAGATTTGCCCGCTGTAAGTCAGCAAAATTTAAAGTAGCACTACTAAAGTTTGCCCGACTCAAATCTGCACCATTCAGGTCTGCCCAACCCAAATTTGCTGAAGAAGCCCCAACTAAACTGCTCAAATTAGCATTGGTCAGAGATGCTTTAATGAAATTGGCACTATTAAAATTTGCCCGAGTTAGAGTTGCCTCACTCAAGTCTGCACCGGAGAGATTTGAATGCGATAAGTCTATTCCACTCAAGTCCGCACCTTTGAGGTTTTCTTCTCTAAGGTCTGCTGAATGAAATTTTCGTTCGCCTTTGGCGTATCTTTCTAAAAGTTCTTCAGCTTTCATACATTAACCTCGATCGCCCTTCCGCTACACCCACATTCCCAGCCTACCACCAAAACCGAAAGCGCGATCTAAATCTGCGTTAATCTGCGTCAATCCATCTTCATCTGCGGTTACAAATTCCCTTTTTTTAACCGCAGATAGAGGCAGATAAACACAGATAAACGCAGATGAATTCGACATTATCTGCGTCAATCCGCGTCAATCCATTTTCATCTGCGGTTAACAAATTACCTTTTTTAACCGCAGATAAACACAGATTTACACATTACACACCAACCGGAGCACCAACAACCTCACCTTTCAACATCCGAGAAGCAGCATCAAGCAATTGCTCCTCCAAATAAGGCTTAGTGAAATAACCTTTGGCGCCCAAACTGTAAGCCATTTGGCGGTGTCTGTCAGCACCGCGAGAAGTTAGCATCGCGATCGGCAATTCACACAAAACGGCATCTTTCTGCATCCGAGAAAGTAGTTCCAAACCATCCATTCTCGGCATTTCAATATCGCAGAAAACGATATCGCAAGGCAGACCAGATTTCATCTTTTCCCAAGCTTCCTTACCGTCGCGAGCTTCTTCCACACGATAGCCAGACTTCTCGAAAGTAATCGACAATAGCGATCGCACGGTAATCGAGTCATCGACAATCAGCACAGTCGGCTCAGTCTTCTCGATTTCCGCCTCCGCAGCAGCCCGATCGCCCTCATCCCAAAGCGTACCGCCAGTGTCCTTCCGCAGCCTTCCCGTAGCCAAATCGATCAGCTCCAGAACGTCCGCAATCGCCACGATCCGACCGTCCCCGAGCACGGTGGCCCCAGCAATCCCGATCGGCTTCGGCACCGGCCCTTCCAACGGCTTGATCACAATTTCCTGTTCCGTCGAAACCTGATCCACCTGCACCGCCAAGAAATTGCCAGCAGAGCGCAGCACGATCACCGAAATCATGTCATCGTCAGTATTAAAACCGTAAACACTGCCCCGACCCAAATGGCGGCTGTAAGCCAGCAGATCCCGCAGCGGCCGGAACGGCAAGCTTTGACCCCGCCACTCAATGCAAGGCAAACCATCCGCCCCCGTCGTCACCTGATCGCGAGGCACATCGATCATATCCTCGACCCCATCCATCGGGAAAGCAATGCGAGCTCGATCACTAATGCAAGTCAGAGCCTTAGAAATGCTCAACACCAGAGGCAAACGGATCGTAAACACAGTCCCCTTGCCGATGGTTGAATCGATCGACACAGTGCCCCGAATTTCCTGCAACGAAGTCTGCACCACATTCATACCGACCCCCCGGCCGGCGTACTCCGTCGCCTGTTCCTGAGTGCTGAAACCCGGCATAAACAGCAAATCGTAAACTTCCGAGCGAGACATCCTCTGAGCCTGAGCTGCCGTCAGCATACCCTGCTTAATCGCCTTCGCCTTCACCCGTTGCGGGTCAATCCCCGCCCCGTCATCAGAAACCGAAACCACGGTTTGGTTCCCTTGGTGGAAAGCGCGAATCGTAATCCTGCCGACAGCAGGCTTCCCAGCCGCCAGACGCACCTCCGGCGGTTCGATCCCGTGAGTAATCGCATTGTTCACCAAATGAGTCATCGGGTCATATAGCTGATCCACAATCATCTTGTCGATCAAAATATCCTTACCCTCAACCTGCAACTGAGCCTGCTTGCCGCACTTAATCGCGATTTCCCGCACTGCCCGGAACAGCCTGTCCGTCGTCTCCGCAAACGGCTTCATCCGGGCGCGAGTCAAACCTTCTTGCAGTTGAGTAGTGACTTGTCGCAGTTGGCGAGTCACCTGATCCGCCTCATCCACCAAAAACTCAATGTCCGCAGCAGACTCCCGCACCCGCACGATCAGCTCAATAATCTCTTGAGCCAAACTGTGGAAAGGAGTAAACCTGTCCATTTCCTCCGGTCTCCAGGCACTTTCCCGGGTGTGGGCCGAATCCTCAGAGCGCCAGGCCGATCGGTGTCCCTGCCGGTTTGCCAGCAAAGCAATCTCCAAAAGACTCCGCTCGTAGAAATCCTGAGTCCGCTGGCTCACATCGCTCAGCAGCGCAACCTGGTGCAGCAAATTGTCCAAAAACTGCCGCATCCGTTCTTGGTCTTGCTCCAAACTGTTGCGGTTTACCACCAGTTCGCCCATCAAATTGCTGAGGTTGTCCAGTTGCTTGACCGGCACCCGCATCGTCTGGTCGCCGAACCCGCCCGCGCGGGCATTCCGCCTGGGTCTGTTGAGCGCCGACTGCCCCATATTGCCTTCTCCTTGGCGGCCGCTGTCCTTTGGATCTTCCAGCAGTTTTTCTAAATCGCCAAATTCGTCGTCGCTCTCATCGGCAGCAGTGCGCGGAGCTTTACTAGCAGTTGTCGCCGGTAGCCCGTGAATTTCCGGCATAGTTGCGCTCTCGCTAAGGAGTTCTTCGAGATCCGAGAAAACTTCTGTATTTACCGGACTCTGATTTGTGCTTCCAGAAGCTGCTATGACAGCTCCAGCACCCCCTGCAATTAACAGTGCTTCTAAATCGTCAAAATTGCCTTCGGCATCCTCATCGCCTGATTCGCCCTCGGCAAAAAAGTCTGCCAGCGACCCCTCTTCCAACTCCGAGGAATCGGCCTCGCCCGACTCGTCCTCAGCGTCCCAAAAGCCCGTCGTCAGTTCCGAAGTCACCAGAACCTCAGCATCGATCGAATCCAACAAATCATCAAAACCCTCCAACTCTTCGTTGTTGAGAGTAGCCCCGGTTTCCATCGCCGAGAGCAAGTCAGCATCGCCCTCAAACATACCATCGAGAGATTCTGCTGGCAGTGGCTCTAAATCCGCACTTAAAAAATCCGTTTCCAGGGCATTAAACAAATCATCTTCGCCCTCAGACTCCCCGGCGGCATCTGTTGCGGCTCGATCAAACAAATCCGCACTCGCCTCGTCGAACAAACCATCGGCAGGTTGGGCAGACAACTCCTTCACATCCGCAGCGCCGTCATCTGGCGCCGATCCAGCATCGCCTGGGTGCACCATGCCTTCCCCAAACATATCCTCCAAGAAATCGAAAGCTGCGCCCTCATCAGATTCGACATTGGAAATTTCCGACTCAGGACGATCGTCGGACAAAGCCCCAAGTTCAACCTCTGCCGAATTTGTCAAGTCTTGGTCGGAAACAGCGGCACCATTGTTCTCGAACAAACTCCCCAAATCGCCCTCCTCAACTCCCACATCCGCACTCAGCAATTCTGAATCCCCATCCTTCAGCCAAGCCCCACGGGCTTGCCCCGAAGCTTCTCCGTCATACTCAGTACCCGTAGGTACAGAACCGAAAAGCTCAGCCAAATCGGCAGCTTCTCGGGAGGTAGCCACTCCTTGCCGATCCCGCACAGTCTGTTCATCCTCAGAAATCGCGTCTGAGGTCATATCCCCAAACAGCGCATCTAAATCCGTATCGTCCAGCTCCAAGTTGAGCGATTGCACAGACTCGTCTTCCATGCCGAAAGCATCTTCTAGCCAGTTTTCATCTGCAGAGATATCTAAATCAGAATTTGATGTCATGTTAAGAACGTTGCCCATTTCCTCATTTTGTGCGGTGCCTGCAGCTTGATCTCGATCGCCCCCGTTCTCCCCACCTTCGTCTTCTGAAGAAAGGAAATTAGAAGTAATCCCCATCAGCTCGCTCAAATCCGAATCCTCGCCAAGCTCAGAGAACAAATCAAAATCATCCATTTCAGGCAGAGCAAGCGCTTCGGCATCCGCTGAATCATTATTGCCCCCCCCTGCTGCAGGCTCCTTCGATTCTCCGTCTAAAGCCTCAGACTTCAGGGAATACTCCGAAGAGACTGCCGGCCCACCTGTTGCCTCAGATAAGCCTAAATCACCGAACAAGTTCTCGAAATCAGCATTGTCCGTACTACCAGCAGAAGTTTGGGCAGCCACTTCGTCCAAAAGCGTACCGAGAGCATCTTCGTCCCCTTGTCCCCTGGCTGGGGCCACCGTGTCCTCTCGCCGCTCCAAACCGCCCCTACCGTTACCCGTTTTAACCTGTTTGCGAGTTAACCGCTGGCTCGAACCCCCATTTTTCTGACCGGCAGCTAATGCCGATCCCTCTGCCTCTTCTCCAAACAGCAAATCCTCCCCAAACAAACTCGTCAGGTCATCAATCGGAGGCTTCGTGTTCGTTTCGGAACTTTCGGCATCGTATTCGTCAAACAACAAATCAGTAAAATCGCCGGAATTGTCATCGTCTGACCCCAGCATTCCCGCCGCCGATATCCCAGAAGACTGTGCATAGTCGAGGTCTTCTTCTTCTTCCCAAGCGCCGTCGAGCTCCGGGGACTCGCCGTCAAACAAGTCAGCTAAAGTGTTGAGTTCTGCCGCGCCCACTTCCGGGCCGGTGCGGGTCGAGCCTCTAAAAGCACCCGTCTCCATATCCGATTCTGCGAAGGCGGAATCCTCGTCGAACTGGGACGATCGAATACCACTGTCATCGTTGCTGTCGCCGCTGTCGAGTTGGTCGAACAGCTCGTCTATACTCAGCCCAGAAATAGTCGGCAGCAACTTGTTCAATCCATCCGTGGCATCGCCCGATCCCACCAGATCCCAGGCCTCATCCTCAACAGAAACCACATTTGTCCCGGATTTACTCGGTTGAGCGAAGGCCAGCAAATCTTCAAAATCCGTTTCTGGAACCTGAACAGTCGGCTGCAGCGACAGAAGTTTTGCGCTTGGTGCGATCGACGATTCTAGACCAGAAATTACCAGTTCTTGCGCTTGTTTGATGTCTTTGATCACCGTTGGCGCTAAGGTGCGGTAGCTATTTTCTGGATTGGCGATCGCCTTGGATACAGCTTGGATCAATTCTATCCAGCAGGGCAGTTCAAATTCTTCCCCTGCCCTGAGCAAGTTCCGACAAATGTTCTTGAGTTGCCGCCTGCTTTCTGGCCCCTCGGGTTGTTTGAACTCTTGCAGGAGTTCCCGCATCCTCGCCGGCACGTCCGAGTCAAATACTAGCTGCAGCGCGCTGTCTTCTGTTGCTCTGGCATCAGGTACGTAAACTGACCGCGAATCCGGAATACTCCTTGATGAGGCAAACGCCCCGACTCCCACCCCCGCCATAACTTGTTCGGGTACTGGCATCGCGTAGCTATCGTCTGCATGGTATTCTCCGTGTCCGACGAGTCCCCCCAAGTGCCCGTTGAGCTCTTCAAATACTGGTTCTAATTCTCGAACCATCTGTTCTCCCAATTCTTCTGTCAGTCCAAAAGGCCCCGACAGTTGCTCTAACAGCCCTTGCAATGTGTCAAAAATTCGCAGAAAAAGGGACTCTAGCTGTTGGTCTACTTTAACGCTGCACTCTTTTAAAACTTTAAAACTATCTTCTAGTCGGTGAGCTGTTTGCTGAATGCTCGTCAGCCCCAGCATTGCTGCTCCTCCTTTGACAGAGTGAGCGGCCCTAAATACTTCGTTGACCAGTTCTGGGTCTTCGATCGTGGTTTGCAGATTCAGCAAGCCTTGTTCGATCGTATTGAGGTGGTCTTTTGCCTCCTCAATAAAGTAGCCCATTATCCTCTGTTGTTGCTCCGGCAGCATAGTTTTATTCCTGATTTTAAGCGTTATTGTATTGGGTCTATGTTAGTAGTTCTAGAGAAGCTCTTTGTAGATCTCGCCCCTTGCCAAGAGAATAATCTGACTGCGAGATATCGCAAATGTCCTGGCTATTTTTGTTTTCGATATGCCCTCACTTAAAAGATAGCGAATCTCCCGCACTTGTTCGGGTTTAAGTTTGCGCTTGACAGGTGGAAGGAAAGGAAAGCGGTTTTTTTCTATAGCATCGCGGGAGTTATCGGCGGGGGTTCCTTCCCACAAATGGTCGGGATTGACACAACCGCGATCGTAGCAACTATGACCCGCAAAATAACCTGGTTTGACAGGCCTTCCCAGTTTGTGTTCCCGTACAAGTCTGTGACCGTAGAAACTTTTTGTTTTGCCATTAATTTTAGTACCTTTAATGGCGTCACCATCACTTCTTTTAGCCAAGGTACAAATCATGCTGCGGTTCGGCTGTATTTGGGTTCGAGTACCGGGAATTATTTCTTGGTCTGGCAGTTGTTTTTGATGTTTCGGCGCAGATGTACTTCGGACATCTTTAATATGTTCTTTTTTAAACCGATATTGAGAATTTTCCCGCCGATAAACTTCCCACAAATGGTTAGGATTAATGCAGGTGCGGATATCGCAAGTATGGCAAGCAAAGTCTTCGGGTCTGATTTGCAGATCTAATGAATGTTCTAATACTAAACGATGGACAGTAAACGTTTTCCATCCACCGTTAATGCGAAGCCTTTTATTGGCATAGCCCCAGCTATTTTTTGCTAGACTAGAGATAATACAGCTCATCGGCTGAATCTCGCCAAATATGCCGTAAATTACCTCTACTATGTTATCCTCCATCTGTGCAACTCCTACTTTGTTTAGGTGTTGAATTAGCATCCCCGCAGCGGTTTCAAGACTGCGAGGTTGCTTTTTGTCTGCCATCCTTGCCCGACCAACTTGCTTGTAAATCAGCCAGCAAAACAAGCATTAGACACTTAATTATTGTCTTTCTGCTGTTTCTACTCGGAATCTTTCCACCGATGTCAAAAGGTCGCGAGCAACGCCCACCAAGTTTTGCAAAGCACCCGAAACTCGCTGCGCTTCTTGGGAGGTTTCCTGAGCAGTTAGCTCTACTGCTTGCATAACAGAAGCTACCGCGCGAGCTGTTTCGTTTTGCTCTACAGTGTCGGCAGTAATCGATCGCACTAACACGTCAATTCGGTTAGTTACTTGAATGATATCTTCAAGCGATCGCTTCGCCTGTTCTGCCAATCTTGTCCCCTCAATAACCTGCTGCGTCCCTTCTTCCATGGCCGTCATTACCGCGCCGGTTTCGCTTTGAATTTGCATCACGATCTGTTCGATTTCTTTCAAAGACTTAGCCGATCGGTCTGCCAATTGTCGCACCTCGTCTGCCACGATCGCGAAACCCCTGCCCGCTTCTCCAGCTCTCGCCGCCTCAATACTGGCGTTGAGGGCCAACAAATTCGTCCGGGAGGCGATCGTCGCAATTAAAGCCACAATCTTAGAAATTTCTTGAGAAGCTTCCGCCAACCTCTTGACTTTTCTCGTGGTTTCTGCTACCGTTTCTCGAATTTCCAAAATCCCGGCCACCGTCCGCTCCACAGCCTCGCCTCCTTTCAGAGCCGTTGCCGCCGCGCCCCGGGCCACTTCTTCCGCCTCTCTAGCGCTCTCTGCGACCCGCTGAATCGCATCGGTGAGGACTTGCACCGAATTCAGCGTTGCCGCCAGTTCCTCGGCTTGCCGCAGCGCGTCGGAAGACAAATCGCCCGCAAACTTAGCACTATCCGTAGCGCCTTTGCTGACCTCCCGAGCCGCCTGTTTCACCTGATGGACAATTTCGCGCAGATTTTGAATAGTCAAGTTAAACGAGTCAGCAACAGCACCCAAAACGTCTGCGGTCACTTCCGCAGTCACCGTCAAGTCACCCCGGGCCGCTCCTTCCACGTCGTCTAGCAAGCGAATCACTTGGCGCTGCAAGTCTTCTTTTGCCTGTTCCTGCTCGTCAGACTTGCGCCTGGTATCGCTAATCGTGGTTTGGATAACCTTCGCCATGTGGTTGAATTTAGCAGCCATTTTGCCAAATTCATCTTCCGAGTAAACCGTAGCGCGAGCGTCCAAAGTTCCTTGAGATACCGCATCGAACTGAGCTTGCAAATTGTCCGACGACTTGCGTACCTGCTTGGCGATCAACTGGCCGATGCCCCAAGAAGTTAAAAAGCTGGTAAAGCCTGCGGCTGCGGTCATTACCCAGCCTGTTTGGCGCAGGTAAACGATCGCCTCGGGTTTGTCTTGCCGCAGAGCTTGATAGGAGGCAATGTTGGTGACGAAAGCCACAGCTACCAGAGAAACCAGTCCCGCCCCGATAGCCGTGTACAACTGTTTTGTAAACAAAGGGGCATTTTCCAAGAAAGCCAGTCCCCCCTGTTCTACTGTTACCGAAGTATCGACCGCTTCTGTTTCGGTGGGAGAAAAATTCGACACAGACGCATCAGCCGGGCCGCTTATGCTAAATATTTCGTCATCCCGAATTGCTGAGCCATCGCTGTTGTCAAAGTCCAGGCTGCTGCCGGTCGTTCCCATCATGCCGCTGGTCGAGTTGCCGAAATTGGTGTTACCTCTAGTCAAGATCGAACTGGTGGCATCTTCTGAGATATCAAAGTCCGGCAAATTCCCCAAATCGTCAAATTCGTCAAATTCGTCTAAAAAGTCGCTGTGTTCTTGAGCGTTCCCAGTTTTTGACGACCAGGCGCTGTCGTTCTTGTCGGACGCCCCGAAAGCTGTCGCTTGTTCGTTTTCGTCGAAAGAGAAAGAATCGCTAAAAGCGTCGTCTTCAAAAGCATCTAACTCGAAGTTGTCTCTAGAGCTAAATGCTGGGGGTTCCGAGTCGCTGTAACCGTTGCTGTTGGCGGAAGATCGATCAACTGAATTAAATTGTCCCCGGCTCGACCTTTGACTTTGAGAGTTAGGGACAGCACCTCCCATCAACAGCGTTTCGTCTTCCGCCAGCGAATAGTTTGATGAGTAGTCCGACCCGTTATTCGGCTGCTTGTTTTGAGGCCGAGAAGACCCGAAACCCGACGAGGGCATCGCCTCGGCAAACGGGTCTTCCTCTTCGGCCAGAGGTGCGTTATTACCGTAATTTTGGCCGCTCTGGGGCGGGGCTTGGAAATCGTAGTCGGAGTTCTCGTCGAATTCGTCTGGCAAATCGAGCCCAGCAAAAGGTTCGCCAAAATTGTCCGAGGGCCCGATGGGGGAGTCTAGTTGGTTCGAGTCGAAGGAATTCCCGGTTTCTGAAGAGGCAAAACTTTGACCGTTGAGCATCTGAGTCGGAGCTTCTGAAAACGAATCTCCTGAGTAAGGTGCGCTTTTCCCAGACACTTTGCTGCTAGACACGTCAGCAGCATCAAACCCTCCATCATCTAAGGCAAAAGGGTCTCCAAAGTCCGAGTCGGCAAACTCGTCTATGTCGTCTAGCGAGTCGGAGGTCTCAGCATAAGCTGCCATTCCGCCGCTGTCGCCACCAAACGGGTTAGAATGTGAGGCTAAATCTGGGACTGAGCCGGCGCCATCGTCGTCTTCTGCTTCCCACCCCAAGCCACTCATGCCCAAGTCTGCCAAGTCCTCGTTTTCCAGGTCGTCTGAGGATTGACTTCTATAGGAAAGGGATGGGGAATTGCCTTGGAAAAGTCCCAAATCCGGGTCTTCTAACCCTTCATCGAGAGATAAATCTGGATAGAATTCTAATTCAGTTTCAGCAGACAAAGCCTCGAAATTTTCCGTTTGTAGTTCTCCAGATAAAAATTGGTCTGTGTAGGTAATTCCGCTGTGAGCGTGTTCCACCAAACTCTGGTCGTCACTCAGGCCTAGCACAACCGTGTACTGTTCCCGCGCCACCTCATACTGTTGCAGTCCGTAGCAGTAAATGTGTCCGCACAGCAGGCGAGCGCTGGGGTCTTCGGGAAAATCTTCTACTAATTGATAAACTAGGGCTGCGGCTTCTGAATAATTGCCATCCATGTAGGCCGCTTCTGCCCGTTGGTAGTCCTGCTGAAAGTTGGTACTTGTTGCCATTTGCCGCCCTCTTTGGATTTTAGATTTTAGATTTGAGATTTTTGATTTTTATCTTGAATTGAATGTTTAGATGCGCGCCTCAAGTCGTGTGACTGTTGATGGTTAGACCCCAATCGAAAATCGCAAATCGCAAATCTAAAATCGATTTCACGCTGCCCACCGCGCCGAGCGCAGAATTTTCACTTGATCTAGCAGTCGGAGCACTTTCTGAGCTGGTGCACCTAACATCCATTCTCCCCTCAGAAATGGAATCATGCCGTCTGGTGCATTGTTCTGAGAGTGCAGTTGCTCTACGTCGAGCCAGTCCATCCCCACAATTCGATCGACTGCCAGCCCCAAAATCGTGTCTTGGTCTTCCACAGCCACGATCGGGATTTCGGGTCTATCCGTGTTCAGAGGTGTTTGGTCTCCCAGAAATTGACCGAGGTCTGCCACCCAAATCACTCGTCCTCTCATATTTAGCGTACCTAAAAGCAAAGAGGAAACGTTGGGGATCGGTGTCATGCGGTCTGGGGAAGGGGATAGTACCTCTCTAATCCCTGTCGCCGGCAGTGCGAACTCGTTCCCCGAAGGAACGTAGAACCGCAGGTGCAGCTCGCCTTCGGGAGTTTCTAGTTCTTGGAATTCCGGAGCCGGATCTACGCCTAGTCCTGGTAATATAAAGTCTGGGCTACCGCTAATCATAATTCTGACACCTGCATTTCTAGCAAATTGTTGAGGTTTCCCGCCAAGCAGAACCCGATCGAACTTCGATGGTCGAAACTTGACACAGCCAAGCTTGACACAGCCAAGGGGTGAATGGCGCGACTGCCGGAGGTGCTTGGCAATAAATTTGCTCCGTCAATAATTGACTGCCATCAATAAATTCGCGCGACCTTTGCTGACAAAGTAGCTCAAATCGACTACGAACATTAATTTGAAACCCCTAAACCTTCAATTTGTACTCCCACCGCCGTCTCAATTGGTAAAACTCTGGTTAATTTATGCGATGAATGCTAAACCGATACTCGGATTAGCGAGGAGTTGTTGGCATGGCTGGTGTCGCGACAATCATGAACGGAGTCACTTAAGACTCAGAATTGGACTCTCTGACTTTGTACAGAAATACCTAGCAATAAGTAGCTCTGTGCATCAGTTTTTCGGAGCGGCTGCAACTGGAGAACAAGTATATTATATTTGCACTTTGAGCGTGTTAGACCCACTTGGGTCTAGAAATTGAACAGAGTTTTACCGACGCCCTTATGCCAGCGCGCGGATTCATACATTCTAGTTTATGGTGCGATCGCCAATAGTACCCCCAGCTTTCTCTTTGTGGCGGCCGAGATTTGATTTAACCGCAGGTACAAAAAAGCTCCCATCAAGGCATGGGTGCAAAATTTATTTTTCTTCTAATTGGTCTTCTAGCGAGCGGTCTAATAATCTTTCCGAGAGATTGAGCCGAGGGTAGCCCGGGCCCACATATTTTTCTACCAGCATCAATAACTCGCTTTCACCAAAAGGTTTCGTGTAAAAGTCTGTAGCTCCAGCCATGCGGGCTTTAACGCGATCGATAAATCCGTCGATGCCCGTCAGCATCACGATCGGCGTCTGCCGGAAAGCGCTAGAACTACGCAGCATAGCGCAAATTTCGTAGCCGTCGAGTTCCGGCATGGCGATGTCACACAGAATTAAATCGGGTTTGAGTGGAAACACCAAACTCAGGGCTTGGAGGGGATTGCCGATCGTAGTAGCTTCGTAACCGTGTTCATTTAAAATTGACTCGACTGTTTTGCGAATAGTATTGTCGTCGTCAATACAGACAACTCTAGGAACCTTAGTTTCTGGGGACGACCATTCTTTTTTGTTGTTGGTAGGGGCAACAGAGGGTTCGTAAAATACTTGCACCAATCCCTGCTGCACAAAGGGGTAAATCGCCTTAGCGACAGTGAGCACGTCTCGGTTGAGGTAGCGCGCCATTTGGCGGATCGAAGTGTGCCCGTCGGCCCAGCGTCTGAGAGTATTAAAGGTATTGACAGGCAGCGCGACTCGCAGCTCGGAGGGGTCGGAAATCACCGGGCATTGGTTGGGCGACTGAATGTGAGGGTGAAACTGCTTCCACTGCTGCACCTGTTTGACAATCTTGGCCAGTAGCGAGCTAATTTCTAAGCTGGTCAATTGAGGAGCCAAAGCTGGGCCCATTTCAAAAGTGAAGGAACCCTGGTGGAGACTGAGTAAGTCAAATAGGGTTTCGTGGATCATGCTCTGGATGATGTTGCGCCCTTGAGCTGGGGTGAGAATGTGGTTTTCTAGCAGGGCCCATAGGTAGCCGTATTCTGGGGCATTGGTAGATGCCATATAGGGAACTTGGATTTTGTCGAGGGCGGTATCTGCTTTGTAGCGGCGCAGGTAGTCGCGCAAGCGAAACAAACTGCCCGCACTCTGGGTAGCGTAAATAATCTGACCGTTGAAGCAGAAGACATACCAGGATTGTCCTGCAAGGGAGCGCAGGGTAGGTTGAGTACCCGTGCTGCTGCCGGTGGAGGTGTAGGCCTCTACGAACAGTTCTCCGGTTCGCTGACCTAACTCAATCAATTGCAGGATGCTGCGGATGTCTATTTCACTCAAATTTCCCTGCATGCAGCTAAAGTATCCTCCTTAAAACCGTTGGCGTCTGAGCTCGGAAAGACTGTGTGCTGGCGAAAAGATTGACTTTTGTTTCCGTCAATAATTTACGCGCTGATGCCGATCTCACAATTGGGAATTGACGAAAGGGCGATACTTGCTGTCGCTCCTCGGCCGGGCTACCAGTCCACAAGCTGAAACCGCGAAACTCGCGGCATTCTCTAAGTGTAGAGTTTCACCTTGTATTCCCACGGCGTTGCCTAAACTCGTAGAATCCACACCGCACGATTGCACGGGTTCTTCGAGTGTGCAACGCTGGCATTCCCGACTGGTTCAAGTCTTCGATGGCTAAAGTTTTGAAGTTTTTGGCTGAGTATGCCGTCAGTTTATCCAACACATCTTGGCGTAGGTCAACTTCAAAATAGCGAGGATTCTCTGGTTTTACCGCTGCTACCAGCAGCAAGTGCCGAGCGAGGCCCGATGGCAACTTGAGGCTAGTCTGTTGGGTTGGATGAGTTGCGATCAAGGTTTTTTTTGGGTTTGCCACAGCCCTAAAATCAGGTGCAGTCAAAATGAACCTTTGTTGGCAATTGTCAGGAAAACCCTCAGTGCCGATCGACCTTTTTGCTCGCCTGCAGCGAGCGTCATAGGCTCGCGTCATTACCCTATTCTAAGGCAGCGCGGCTCAAATCCCTAGTCCGCCGGAGGAGGGCGCCGGCTTGGGGGCAGCGAGGGCTTTTGTGGCGATCGACCCCTAACTAAGTTGTGAAATCAATAGAAAGTTTTTTATCGAAACGCCAGAGGCCAGCCCAGGGCTAAGGACATGGGGATTTAGGCCTGGGGCTTAGTTGGTAGGGA
This sequence comes from Microcoleus sp. K5-D4, assembly GCF_036704575.1. NCBI lineage: Bacteria > Bacillati > Cyanobacteriota > Cyanophyceae > Oscillatoriales > Microcoleaceae > Microcoleus > Microcoleus sp. K5-D4. The sequence goes on along the minus strand of NZ_JAUBSD010000064.1, from coordinate 7,776 downwards.
CTTTTAAGTCTCGTGAAACGATTGTGTTGCTAAAACCAGAGTGGTATAATCGGCACAGAGCAATTCGCCAGAGTAAGAATAATTTTCAAGCCATTGAAATATCCTAGAGGGCGAGCAACCCCGGTAACGCACTAATCCGATTAATTCGGAATAGTTAAAGGGCAAATAATTGCAGCATAGGTCACGTTCAACCTTAAAAATATGAAGGACTCAGCAAGTATGCGCTCCGGGATAAGTAAAGTTCTTTGAGTCAGTAGAGGGATATTTGAATGTCCCGTTGTCGTCTTAAAGGTGGGCAAGAATCCCCGGCTTTAGATGTGGGGAGGTTCAAGGACTGACCTTTTTCAGGTTTGGCCTATGGCAGTCTCCGCAGTGAGAGCTAGTCTTTAATCAAGCGGCATGGGTACTGCTGTCTCATTCCTCCAGACAACTGGCGGCGGCCGTACTTTATGGAAATTCTCCCGTGAGAACGTGCTATGCGTGAGTGCTGCTAAAGTTAGAAAAAAATGCTATCCCCCGATTGGGCAAACGATACCAAAAAGTAAGACTTAAGTGGCAAAAAGTTATCCTTACTTGCCTATACTTGTTTACTTTAGGTAAGTTGACTAAAAATCACACGCAGTGTTATCTTTAGTCAAGAACCTTTGGCTTAAGGGGGATAGCCTACTTATGTTGGAATTAGCCGTCTACCCAACAGCGTAGGAAGTAAACACCACTTATCTTTTAGGCCTTTAAGTAACTTAAAGTAAGTTGGGATAGGTTTTACGAAGCAGAGGACTATTAGTGTGCTGTATCTAGCGGAAGTACAAAAACAGAGAAGCGGCTTTGGTCTCGGTGGCGGTAAGGCTGAGCTGAAACTGCTAGCTTGTCAGCGAGGCGAACATAACTGGAGCGCCGTACCAGGCGATGACGCGATCCCAGTTGAGGAAGCTAATAAGTTTAACGACGGCACGCTGGTGCTGGTTGAGTTGAGCGCTAGCAAGCAAGTGCAGCGGATTCAGGAGGCGGCCCGCCAGTTGGTGAGCATTCTGCAAAATTTCTCGCGATTGCAGGATAAGTTTAAGGATAAGGAAGAGGAAATTGAACAGTGGAAGGCTTCTCTGACGTTTTCGAGTCAGGAACTCAATCGCCGGGAAATGGAAATGCAAGCCCGCGAAGAGCAGTTGGCTCAAATGGAAGAGGAGTTGGAGCGACTGGAGGCTCAGCGCTCAGAAATTGAAAATACTCGAGATGAAGCTAACCGACTGCGAGAAGAAGTCGATCGCAGTCGTGTGGAAATTGAGACGGCTTGGGAACAGTTGCGGGGCGAGCAGCAACGGGTGGCCCAGCAGCAGTCTGAGGTTCCGCAGGGGGCAGTAGTTGATGAGCAGCAGACCCAGAGGATTCAGGAGTTGATGCAGAAGCTGGGAGGGGCAATTGCTTCTGCCCAAGGGGTGCGGGAACAACTCAATCAGTCTTTTAGTGCCGTGGGCGCCCAACAGGCAATTCTGGATCAGCACTGGCAGCAGTTGGAGCAAAAACAAAGCATAGCTCAACAGCAACAAGAAGAGGTCGATCAACAAAATCAGAGCCTCCAAAACCGCTGGCAAGAGTGGTACCAATCTCAAGATGCTTTGGCCGGGGCTCGGGCGGAGCTTAAAGGGCAGCAAAGTACCCTCAGCGCTAAGCAGGACCAGGCTCAGTCCGTGTCTTTGCAGGTGCGGGCTGTTGAGGAGCTTTACCAGCAAGTTTCCAGGCTCGCATCTGCTTCGGGTGCTGCAGGTACGGAGCAGAAAGTAGATGTGTCAGCTTTGGAGAAGATGCCTGTTGATGAGTTACAGGGGCTGGTGCAACACCTGCAACAGGATTTGGAAAAGGTGTTCCGGTTTGTTAACGATCAAGAGGAAGAGTTGACTCTGCAGCGGGAGACAATCGAGGAACTGCAAGGGAAAATTCAAGCTGCTAGCGAGTACGATCGCATGGCTTTGGAAAATGAAATGGCAGATGAACTCGAAAGTTATCAGATGTTAAACGAAACTCTGGTGGGACAGCGCCTCCGGTTGCAGGAACGGGAAGATGTTTTAAAGCAGCATCAGGCGGTGCTGTGGCGGCGGCTGGGTACTGCTAATGCTCCAAAACAAGAGCGAGGAGATATTGATTTGGGACCGATTGTCGCACAGCTCAATACTCAGCGCCAGCAGCAAAGCCAAGAATTGCAAAGATTGGAAAACGAAATTCAGCAGGTGCGGGAAGGCATATCCCAAATTGAGGCAAATGTCAACCGCCAAAATGGGGAAAGTGAGGCGAAACGCTACGAACTCAAGCAGTTAGAGCAGAATTTGTTCAACCAGAAAGGTGCAGTGGCGCAACTCTGGGGCAGGCTGAATGTTTATCAAGAAATGTTGCAGCCGGTGCAGGACAATTTGAATGCGCTACGCCAAAAGCTGGAAGCGGTGGCGGGGGAACTTGATCGCGTGCAGGAGACGGGAGACGAGCAAGATCGGGTAGTTTCCGAGTTGCGGCAAGTCCTTTCGGGTTTGATAACAGCTTAAAATTTAATATCTAAAATTATCGAAGGGTGTTCGACTCGACCGATCGCTCCTCCAGGAAATGGATCGGTTTGCGATCGGTTGGGCGCTACGATTAAGCTGGTTAGTTTTTCTACGCTTTCAAAACTGGGCGCCGAGGGCAATATTTGTTGCAGTAGTTGTCGCATTGCCCGTCGCTGCAAGGCCAGGGGTGCTTCCCGCAAAACCGGGCGATTTATCTTGACGGGAAGTTGAAAATTCACCTGCGGGGTGTCTGAAATTGGAGACATTGCTCGCTGTAGCAAGTCGCTGGCTGCAAGTTCGAGATATTCTACGTCGGCGCGGAGGAGTTCGGCTGTTTGAGCTAGCGCTTGTTGGGCTTTTGGGTTGAAATGAGTTTCCAAATAAGGCAATAATTCTGATCGAATGCGGTTGCGACTATATTGCAAGTCTTGATTTGTGGAATCTTCCCAAATTGGTAGTTTTTGCTCTTGACAAAATTGACCTGTTTGCGATCGAGTTATTTCGAGCAATGGACGAACTAAATAGATTTTAGATTTTAGATTTTGGATTTTCGATTCGGAATTTTCATCCTGATTTTCCAATCTAAAATCGGCAGATATTTGGGAGTTGGGATTTTCGCCGGCATCCCTTAATCCAAAATCTAAAATCGGCAATCGAAAATCGAGCAGGGGCCGTGTCCAGGTGAGGGCAGAAAGTCCGTCGGCGCCACTGCCGCGAATCAGGTTGTAGAGAAGTGTTTCGGCGCGATCGCTGGCTGTGTGGCCTGTAACAATGTAGGGGTAGTTGTGGGCGATCGCAATTTCGGTTAAAGCTTGATATCGCCACTTTCTGGCGGCTGCTTCTGTTTTGGGGATGTCCGAGGCTGTTTCCAAATAATAGGATATTCCCCAGTTTCTAGCTAATTGTTCTACATGATTGGCCGAGGCTTGCGAGTCAGAACGCCAACGATGATCGCAGTGAACAATCGCTAGATCCCACCCCCATTTTGGCTGCAAATCTAGCAGTAATTTAATTAAACACAGAGAATCTTGTCCGCCGGATACTGCTACTAGCAAGCGCTGATTTGATGGCAATATTTGTCGGTACAGCAGCGTCCTGTGAACTTGAGCGTGCAGGTGCGTCCAATTGGAAGATTCAGCCATGAGAGCAGTTTTTAATTAAGCAAAAATAAGGAAGTTAGACAAGGATCAGTGTACGGAATTTAACCGATGGATTTTGAGCAAAGAAGGGGAAGCATCCCCCTCTCCCAATCTCTCAGTCTTTGCCTTCCTAGCTCCACATTCCTATACTTTGGGGGTCGCGGTCTGGATACCTAGAAATAGGAAAATGATTACTTATTTCTGTTGAGTCACATTGATTTAATGGCTCATCTATATCGGTTTGATTTGAGCTATCTACGGCGTAGTTTTGCACGGTGTCTGATCTTTCAGCAGCGGCAGGAAGGGCTTTTTGTTCTTTGATTGCAGGTTCGAGCGGAATGAACTCCAGACGCATTCTAAGTTTTCCTTTTGTCCAGTCTTTGCCAGCACTTAATAGCTCGCAATCCAGGCCGTCTGAAAATAATTTTTCGTCTACCAATTTCGCCTGCATAATTGCCATAAATTCGCTGACTTTGAATGTACATTGATACATCAAAGCGCTGGTAGGGGCAGACACAACATCGTCTTCTTGGGGAAATATTGGCGATTCGTCCATATTAATTGTCCTTATTTTAATGAAGGAAGTTCGGCAACGGATTTTGTAACGGATGTAACGGATGTAACGGATGTGAGGAAGACCGAAGCTATAAGAAGGAAGAAAGAAAGGTCTTCGGCGAAGCTGAGCGGGTAAAAAAAAGGGAAGAAGGAAGAGGGAGTTAATTATTAGAATCTCGCTGGTTGAGTAAGGTGGGAATTGCCCACCCTACAACCGGAGATGATATTAATCCCGATTTTTTGACTTATCCTGTTCTTCTTTGGCCCATTGGTGGATCAGGAATTAGAAAAACCAACCGTAGGAATGTAAACCTTTGCCTAACAGATTAACGCCTAGATAGCAAATCCAAACTACCACAAAACCTGTGGCTGCTAAAATTGCTGGGCGTCTTCCCTGCCAGCCACGAGTAATGCGGGCGTGCAGGTAGGCAGCAAATACCAACCAAGTAATTAGCGCCCAAGTTTCTTTCGGGTCCCAACTCCAGTAAGATCCCCAAGCTTCGTTAGCCCAAACCGCACCGGCAATAATGCCAACTGTCAGTAAGGGGAATCCTAAACCGATGATTCGATAGCTAATGTTATCAAGAGTTTCTGCTAGATTCAATCGCTGGGGCGAGAGAAGTTCTGCGGTTTGAGTTGGGGAGGTTGATGCGGTTTGAACGGTGGCTAATTCGAGCACTGCGGTGGTTCCCAAACCGTTATTGTTGGAGTTGAAAGAGGGTTCGCTGAAAGCTAATGCGCTGTCGGCGCTGGTTTCTGCATTTTGAGGTTCGGGGTTTTGAGGGCGTTGGAGGCGGTAGTTGCTGTTGCGATTGCTGTTGGTGCCGAAGGAACTACCGGTGAGTTCGATTTTTTGGCCGCGGGTGACGATTAAAAAGGCGATCGCCAGTAGCGCTCCTACCATTAAAGTTGAGTAACTGAGCATCATGACGCTAACGTGCATCATCAGCCAGTTGGATTTGAGGGCGGGTACTAGGGGCTCTGCAGATTGCATGGTGGCGGGCAGAGTCAGGGCTGCAAAGGCGGATATTGCCATTGCTACGGGGGATGTGGCTACTCCTACTAAGCGGGAACGACTCATTTTTTCCGCGACTAGGTGGATGGCGGTGATTCCCCAAACTAGGAAAAATAGGGATTCGTAGAGGTTGCTTAAGGGGAAGTAGCCGGCTTCTATCCATCGAGAACCGAGTAAAGCGGCGATGGATAGGTTGGCGACGGCCATTCCTGCGGTTCCTAGCGCTGACAGGTAGGGAATGCCGGGGAATGCTGCGCCAACCCAGTAAATGAGCATTGTTGAGAACAAAATGGCAAAGGAGATGTTGTCCAGCCAGTTCTGGAGTACGACCAGATCCATAAAAATTACTCCGGTAGTGTTTTTACTTATTTTTGCTAACTAGATCGATCGTACTGGGGTTGGGCAGTTTTGGGTTTGGGATTTTGAATTTTTGTGGCAATTATGAGTGATTGGCGGTTGTTGAGATGCGGGCGGGCGATCGAGTTACCAAGGATTGCCAATCATTCTAAAAGCAGACCAATAATAAGGATGAGAGAAATTCTGACTCCCCACGTTTGCCAATTCCGGAGGTAGCTGCAGATTGCCACCAGAAGTGTGCAGCATCCCCCCTTCAATTCGCACCTCTTGGCGCAACATCGCTAATTGCGCTTGCCGCAGTGCTTCTGCTTTAATCGGAGCAGTTTTTAACTGCGCGTAAAACTCCGACATCAATCCCAAACTGCCCTCGTCGCTGACATACCAGAGAGTCGCCATAGCCGATTTAACCCCGGCTTGCACGGCTAACCCGCCAAAGCCCAACTCGGCTTCTCGATCGCCCACAGCAGTCCTGCAAGCACTCAAAACTAACATTTCAACTTGCGGGCTGTGCCATCCCATTTGTCGTAACTGATCCAAACGCAATTTAGTATCCCACAACTGAATAAAGGATTGGCTAGGGTCTCCCGATCGAAATTCCGCGTGAGTAGCCAAGTGAATCATCCCAAAAGGCTGCTGCTGGCGCTGCGATTTCAAATTGGCCAGGGTGAAAGCTTCATTCAAGAAAGACTTACCCGGCCACTGCTGCGGCGTGATTGTCGATACTTCTATTTCGACCGCAGGCAAAGGACTCATCTCTGGAAATTGCGACGCCCCCATTGCCAGAACTTGGGTATTTTTGAAATTGGCCGCGCTGGTATCTGTCAAACTCAGACTCGGCATCGCTCCAAGACTGTAACGCTCTACCAGAAAGCCTTTGCCGTCGTGCAGGGCGCCCATAGGTATCGATCGCAACCCTATATCTGAGATAAAAGATAAATTCTCAATGCCTTTGGCTTGCAGTTCTGCTTCGAGCGGCGCTACCATCCACTGGTAGAGTTGCTGAGCCAAGGGCAAATAACTTTTAGTGTTGCGCTTTACCGGATTAGTCAGTTCATCGCGAAATTTCCGAACAGCTTCCATTACCTGGGCGCGAGAGGTTCCAGGGATGCGCTGGCGAACGGGCACACCTTCCGGGGTAATCACCATCATTTCCAGTTCGTCAGAGGCTTGAATTTGCTGTTCTACACGCAAGATGGACGAACTGCTGTAGGGCCGATCGACTGTAGAACCCCTGGGTACAAAGCTGATATAAATGAGAGCTGGTTTGATGCCTGTGGCTTGTTGGACACTGCGAAGGGTATTTTGGGCATCTTCTAGGGTGGCGATCGCATTTGTTGATGGCAAATTTAGGTAATCGGCAAACTCCCTGGTAAATCTCTCCTCCACGGGAAAAATAACGGCATCGACGTTAGTTGGCAAATTGGAAGCGTCAAGATTCGCAGACGCGGGAGGTGAAATGCGCTGTTGCAAGGAATTAGATATCTGGTTTTGCTCTTGCAAGCTGCGAGAAAATAAACGATTTGTGCTGGGTGGCTGGTTGGCTGCGATCTCCGGTCTCGGTATCGGTGCGAGATTTATGGGCGCAGCAGCAGGCGCAACCACTGGATTTTGAGTAATGGTCGGTGCTGGTGGCAAATTTGAGACTGGCGCTGGGTTTTGAGTAATGGTCGGTGCTGGTGGCAAATTTGGGACTGGCGCTGGATTTTGAGTAATTGTTGGTGCTGGTGGCAAATTTGAGACCGGCGCTGGATTTTGAGTAATTGTTGGTGCTGGTGGCAAATTTGGGACTGGCGCTGGATTTTGAGTAATTGTTGGTGCTGGTGGCAAATTTGGGACTGGCGCTGGATTTTGAGTAATTGTTGGTGCTGGTGGCAAATTTGGGACTGGCGCTGGATTTTGAGTAATTGTTGGTGCTGGTGGCAAATTTGGGACTGGCGCTGGATTTTGAGTAATTGTTGGTGCTGGTGGCAAATTTGGGACTGGCGCTGGATTTTGAGTAATTGTTGGTGCTGGTGGCAAATTTGAGACCTGCGCTGGATTTTGAGTAATTGTTGGTGCTGGTGGCAAATTTGAGACCTGCGCTGGCGTCGGCGTTAATGTTTGTGCTGGTTCCGGTGCTGGTGCTGGTGCTGGTTCCGGTGCTGGTGCTGGTGCTGGTTCCGGTGCTGGTGCTGGTGCT
>NZ_JAUBSD010000063.1:0-42084 GCF_036704575.1 Microcoleus sp. K5-D4 | reverse complement strand
TTGTTGAGTAACAGCTTGCCTTCTAGTGAAAGGCAGCTACTTTTAGCTGCGACCATTGTTTAGTCTAAACTCCAGTTTTTAAATGTTGAGGATTTATTAAATTGAGGGCAACTGCTATTATTCTATCAATCATAGATGCGTTAGTTGGAGCGAATCTCCGCAAAAAAGATTTGAGTTGTGATCACCCGAGTTCAATAGGCATAAAATAGGCGATAGTCAGGAGATAAATAAATAAAACTCGCGCCTACAGCTTCAATCATTGGTACAATTGATGCTAGTTTATGAGCGGGTAAATTATCCATCACTACTAATGCTCTTGACCATAATTCAGGACACAAAAAGTTCTCAATAAATAGTGCAAATGCTGCTCCATCCATTGAATCCTTTATTGTCATTACTGCCAGGACTTGGTTAATACTAATTGCACCTATAGCTGTAATCTTTGCGCCTCGATAAAATGGTTTTAATAAGGATACTCTTGTCCCCGGTTGCAAACGGGCATGAGTTCTGGCCAAACCAGCGTAAAATCCCAGTTTCATCCAAAAATACCAGGTTTTCTGGCTCAATATGTTTGATAGTTTCCCAATATTTTACTCTTAATTTTTAAACTCTTTCTGTTGCGGCTTGGCTACTATACTATGTTTTTTTTACGATTTAATCCTAACTGCTGCAAATACCGACACATGGCCGTTCTGCTCACCCCATTTCCAGTCTGATGAGCAAATAATTCACACAACTTTACCCCAGTGGCATCTGGATGCTCTGCCACCAGTGCTTTGACGAATGGTTGGGCATTTATCAGAGGAGTCAATTGCAGTTTTCCTCTCTGTTTCGGCTGTAAATTACCCTCGGTTTTTTGAATATTCACCAGTTTTTGAACTAAACTTTTACTGACCCCAAATCTCGTAGCTAATTTCCTCTATAGACATCTTTTCTGCCAAATGAGCCTTCACTATTTTTGGCCGGAGATCGAGAGAATACGCTTTCATTAGGTTGGACTACAACAAGGATATTTTATTGTACCTCATAACAGCGGAAACCGCTGTCTCTAAAATCTTGCACCCTTCTCAATAACACCCTTTCGGGTCTGTTCCACAAAGAAGGAATTTTCTTGGGGAACAACCTCTCTGACCAGTTCCTAAATAGGTAATTGAGGAGAGTGCAACATCTCAGTTATATTGGCTTTTCTCAAAATCAAATAACCTTATGTTGGCTAGTTTTTTGCGATTTTATAAGTTCGAGAGTTTGCCTAGTTTCGCTCGATCGCCTCGCAGCATCGCCCACTTTCAAAGCGTACAAACTACTGGCATTATTAACGTACAAAGGCGTACCGTTTGACAAATATTCCAACACCATATCGGTGTCTTTGGCAAACAAACCGCGCCGCGTCCCTACTTTGATGTTGTGCCGATTTTCTCCCTGAATTAATTGACCGGATTCTGGAGTAAAAACCAGCGTTCCTTCTTCACCGTAGATAGTGAAAATGTTTTCCGACTGCCAAAAAGTCTCTCCTTTTCCATAAACAGCTTCAGCGACAAAGCCATTGGCAAAGCGCAACTGTGCATTGCACAAACAAGCTTTGTAGAAATCCGGCTGACTGTCCCAAAATTGAGCTTGACAGTTAACGCTTGCCACTTCCCCGAACAAATCAGTAAATCGGTGCAGTCGCGAAATTGCACCAACTAAGGGAAAGCCAAAGAGGGAATGTTGATAAGTCCACCGCTGCGGGGCTGGATGTTGAGGAGTAATAGTAATGTAGCGGGCGTAAAAAACTTTACCGACTAATGGCAAAGATTCTTTGATTGCTTGGTGCAAACCGCCTAACAGTTCGATGTGTTCGATGTGGAGGAGTTTTTGCTTTTGGGCGGCAAGTTCGATCGCCCTTTCTGCTTCAGATACCTCTAAAGATAGAGGATATTCCACCACAACGTGCTTGTCATTTTCTAGCGCGGCCAGGACGATCGCCCCGTGATCCCGGTTCACCGTACAAACAATAACCAAATCTAAATCGTCTCTTTCTACCAGCTTGCGCCAAGAAACCGCAGCTTCTGCCCCGAACCCTTGACAAAATGCTGCGGTTTTCTCCGGGCTGTGACCAGCAACCGCTACCAAGTGCGATCGCCCATCAGCTTGAATTGTCTCGGCCCTCAACTTAGCGGCAAAACCAGTACCCACAATTCCCACGCGAATTGGAGAATTAACCGAAGAACCAAAGCGAGTATCAATATTAGTCATGGGATTTGAGATTTAAGATTTTAGATAGTTACAGACTTGCGGTGCAGGACTTTAGGGTTCTATCGCCCCGATTTTAAGCTGTGGTTGTGGTGCGATTTATTCGATCGAGCCTTCAACACCCAAGCCTTGATGCGATCTAACTATACATTTCACCGCCTGCCGGGACTTACCTTGTAGCCGACTTTGCTGAAACTCGATCGACACACCGCATACCAACAACCCGGTTTTTGTGCTGTAGGGCTCAAAACAGGATTTTTCCTGGAAACCGGATTATTTAGCGCAAGTCTTGCGGCAACAGTATCACAAGGCTGAACCCAAGATAGGTATAAGTAATCAAGATGAAATTAGAAAAAGTTATAACTAATCCCATTCAAATGTTTTGTAAATAAGTGTGTCAACCTCCCTTCTATCCCCTACTATCATAGAGGGAACGAACCTAAGACCTAACCTCAAAGCTAATAGAGCCTTGAAGTTTGCATTAGGAAAAATTATCAATCTTGTTGAATTTTTGAGAGGATTTAGTGCATGGCAACTTACAAAGTTACCCTCATCAGCGAAGCCGAAGGAATTAACCAGACCATTGACGTTGATGACGATACTTACATTCTTGATGCTGCTGAAGAAGCAGGACTCGACCTCCCCTACTCTTGCCGCGCTGGAGCTTGCTCCACCTGCGCCGGCAAAATCACCAAAGGCGAAATTGACCAATCCGACCAATCTTTCTTGGACGATGACCAAATCGAGGCCGGATTTGTCCTCACCTGCGTCGCCTATCCCAAGTCTGACTGTACGATCGAAACTCACCAAGAAGAATCGCTCTACTAAGAAAGGACGCTCTGCGTGATACCCTAAGAAACCCGGTTTCTCGTTTCCAGAATTAAGCTGAAATACGGCAATTATGTTAAGAAACCGGGTTTCTGTGTCTAACATTGCAACAAAGCCGCCAGCAGTCTGTCACTCCCAGCTATGAATTCATAGGTGTTTGAGCAGATAGCTGACCAAATAATTTTAGATTTTAGATGGCAGATTTTAGATTAACGGTGAAACCAATCTAAAATCCAAAGTCTAAAATCTAAAAGTTTAACGGCTAATATTTAGTCTCGCGTTGCGCGGACTTTGTTGGTTTAGTGGCGATTTGAATTGCCGACTCTTAGGCCGACTTTGATCGACTATTCGCGCCAAAATGTAATGTTATCGCTGAGCGGCACAACTTGAGCGCCGGGAAAATAAAAGCCCAGAATTTGAGATCCGTTCCAGCCCAAATTAGCCAAATTGTAAGAACCAGTCTGACTCATTCCCACCCCGTGTCCGAAACCGCCTCCGACAAAAGCATAACCGTTGAGAGTTTTATCTGGATTGTAAATTGGTTCTAGGTAAAAAAGCGTGCTAATCGGCGGGTAAAAAGCATTCCGAATCTCGTCTTTGTCGATATCGATGGGGCCCAAGTCAGTTTGAACCTTCATTTTCAAAACTCGACCTGCGGGCGACCTTTCCACCACTTCCACCTGAGTGACAGTTTTAAAATTAGCCAGCGGGTGCTGTTTCTTCTGAAGATACTGTTTGAGAAATCCACCAATCGCAGTTAAAGAAGCTGGTTCGCGCCACCGAAAAGTGTCTTCTTTTTCCTCATTAAACCCTTTTTCCAAACTGATAAAGCGGCGGAAATTGTTTTCGTCAGACAAACTCTGCTTGGACAAATCCCAGACATTATTAGGGGAATCGACGATCGATCGCAAATATGGACGTTCCGCACCCTGCCACACATCGTTAAAAGAGGCTGTGACGCCGCCGCTAGACGCAGAATAGAGCGCGTCTACTAGCTGATTTTCGTAAGTTAGCACCAAACCGCTCGTTTGGGCGATCGCCTTATCACTTTGCGGGTAAACCTCGGTCAAACCTTGATAAACTTGGCAGTTAACATCAGCGCACAACTCATAATTATCCACAGCAAAACGGCGCAAATTTCTCAGGGCGTAGGTTCTGGCCAAAATAGTTTGAGCTACAATCGCAGCGTAAGGCGAAAAAGCCCCTATTTCGTGAGGAACAACACCCCGCAAGTAAGTTTCGGTCAGCACTTCATTGACTAAAGTATAAGTGCCGTAAGCATTTTTTTGCAGGCGCAAATTGCCACCATAACGGCGAGTTTGTTGAATTGCTTTTTCGGGTTCAGTAGCTGTCGCCTCGTGGGTGGTTTGTTCCAATACCTCAATCACATTTTTCCCCGCCGTCACATCCAACTCATTGCGGTTGAAGCGAAAGCCGTTTAAAACCCAAAATGCCTGGGGTATTTGTTTAACAACCTTGGAATCCAAAAAAGCTGTTGTGTTCCCTTGAGATTGCAAACTTTGCAACAGCCAGCGCCGCACCAAAGGAGAGTTATAAACATCTCTTTTGGCCCAAACTTGCCAGCGCAAAGGTTGAGCAATTTCTACTTCTATTCCCTGGGCGCGCCACTGATTGGCGCTGTCTTCCGCACTCTCAAAACTGCGGTGAGAACTTAGTACCACTCGTTCTTCTACTAAGGGCGATTCCAGAGGTTTCGGGGCTATTTCTAACTTGACGCTAGCAGCAGTTTTGGTTTCTATGCCTTGAGGAGTTTTGTAACGCAAAGTTAAGCTGTCGCCCGGTAATGCTTTCAGCGTCAGTTTGTCGGTTGCTTTGGTGCCAAACCGCTGCACTACGCCAATTTTGATGGGTCTATTTTGGGGAGTTTGGGCGTATCCCGCAGCGCTGAAAATGGGCAACAGGCACAATGCGGTGAAAACAGTGCTAGAAATGCAGCTAAACCATTTGTAACTGGGAGTTGGAGGTGCTTGAGCGAACACGGTTATCTGTCTCGCGATAGTTGAAAATGGGGGATTTTTGATTGTACGTTAGCACATTTGGCCGCTGCTATAAGGGAATTGCCGAAGATTAGCTGGTTTAGTTGCCAGAATTCTGTTAAGCCGCTAGGCGCAAATAAACTTTACATCAAGCAATTTTGAGCCATTACCCACTCCACAATCTTATTACGGGTAATTCAATGAAAGCGAATTTACCTACTTACTTGGTTTTTCCAATATTGGTAGGCGGCATAGGCTAAGGTGACAGCGCCGGTGACGATCGCCGCTTCATCAACCTCAAATTGCGGGTGATGGAGGGGATAGTTCGGTTTGTCAGTGAGTCCCACTCCTAAGCGAAACATGGTTCCCGGTGCGTGTTCTAAGTACATCGAAAAATCTTCCGCGCCGAGGGATGGTTCTGGTAAAATTTGGACGCGCGATCGCCCTAAAGCTTCTAAAGCCGCACTTTCGACTAATTGCGTGAGTTTTGGGTCGTTTTGGACTCCGGGCACTCCGCGCTTGTAGGTGAGTTCGTACTTAGCGCCGTAAGTCGCGCAAACGCTGGAGACAATTTGTTCGATCCAAGCCGGCAGTTTTTCGTGGGTTTCCGGATGCAGCGATCGCACGGTTCCCAGCAATTTTACCCGATCGGCAATCACGTTCGGCGCTCGTCCGCCGTTAATTTGCCCGATCGTCAAAACCAGTGGCCTCAAAGGATTTTGCGTGCGGCTAATGGCCTGCTGCAAAGTGGTAATTATCTGAGAAGCAATCCAAATTGCGTCGATCGCCTCGTGGGGACGCGCACCGTGGCCGGATTCGCCCATCACAATCAATTCTATGTCATCTGCCGCCGCCGTCAGTGCCCCGTGGCGGATACCGATGCAACCGCCCGGAATGGTCGGAAAAACGTGCACTCCGAGGATGCCGTCAACATCTTCCATCGCCCCATCTTTAATCATCCATTGAGCACCTTGGGCAATCTCTTCCGCCGGCTGAAACAAGAAGCGGACGTGACCGGGCAATTTTTCCCCTAGCTGAGACAATATCATGGCTGCGCCCAAACCGACGGTGGTGTGGATGTCGTGGCCGCAGGCGTGCATCACTCCCTCGTTGCGGGAGGAAAATTCTAAGTTAGTGCGTTCTTGAATCGGCAAAGCGTCCATATCGGTGCGAATTGCCAGCCACCGGGAGTCGCTGCTGTTGCCTTTGATTTCGCCGAGCACTCCTGTTTTGCCGATTCCTTCGATCGCGCGGACTCCGCTGGAAGCGAGAACTCCGGCTACGTAGGCGGCGGTTTGATATTCTTGGCCGCTGAGTTCGGGGTGGGAGTGGATGTGGCGGCGAATTTCGATTAAGCGGGGGGCTAGGGTGGCGGCTAATTCTTTGATGCGGGGAAGCATGAATTTAGTTGGGGAGTGGGGTACAAGTTGTAGTCAACTAGGTTAACGCATATGTTTGGGGGTGAACAGGGTTATAAGGCGCAAAAGTGCGATCGGGCTTTTAGATAGCAATGCTATTTCGTTTGTGAATAATATTTTTTTTTCACCGCAGAGGACGCAGAGAAAAGAGAGAAGAGAGAAGAGAGAGTTAGGTTGAAACGGGGAACAACAGTCTATATTTTAGGTTGAAATCCTGATTTATAGTTGAGCATTTCTGGTTGTGATATCATCAAAAAGTAAATTTATTAAAATTATTTCTTATGATTAGCTTTGGATTTTGGAATGTAATAATTCTAATTACAGTCGCTTTGTTTCTCAATTTTAATTGGCGATTAAATAGCGAAAAAACAGCATGGCAAGATTCTTTGTTTTTAAAACATCCTTCGATTCAAAGGTTGACTCATTTTTTTCGTCAACCTATTGTTAACTTTATTTTGCAAGCAGTTATTGTATTAGCTCTCACCAGATTTCTCAGTTATACCGGTTGGTTGGTTTACAATCTGACTACTCGACCCGATCCGCCTTACTGGGATTTTAAGTGGTTTTATGTAGCGAGTAGATTAGCCCATCAGCATTTGAGTCCCTTTAATGTCGAGGTGTTTAACATCGGTTTCTGTAGCATCACTAAAGTGTGTGGGTTTATTCCATCTTTTGTTTATCCACCTAATATCATTCCTCCGCTGTGGTTTTTGGGCTATTTCCCGATGAAGACTGCATTCACTATCTGGACTTGGCTGCATCTTATTGCCACAGGTTTTGTTTTATGGGGAGCGAATATCTTGTTGGTGTCGCACTCACGAGCTTTTAGGACTATTTGTAGTATATCAGTTGCATTCCTTTACGGTTTTGTCTTCGATCTTCAAGTTGGCAATGTGGCCACTTTTATTGCGGTTCTGCTGTTATGGATGTTTATTTATGCTAGAAAAAATCAGGATGTAATTGCTGGAGTTTTATTAGGAATTGCACTTCTTAAACCAACTTTAGTTATATTGTTTATTCCTTATTTTTTAATCAAAAGACGGTTTCAGCTAGTTTTTATATCTCTAGTCACGGTAACTTTTTTGGCAGTTATAGGTCTAGCTGTAACGGGCAATTCTTTAACAGGATTTATACAGGATGCGACTCGTGGATTTCCACTCTGGCTCAACGATCCATCGAATAATGCTTATATTTCTATGAGTCGCCTTGATTTAAGGGTTATGGGGCCGAGATTTTTCCCCGATAGTCCCTTCGTGGCGAAGCTATTTTCTGATTTAATTATTCTGGTGCTAGTTGGTTTAGTGAGTTGGTATTTTTACAAAAAACAATCTCGCAATGCTTGGTCAAAAAAAGTTGATTTATCTGAAATGGTGCTAATTTCTACTTTGAGTATTGCTATCAACTATTCTCAGCCCACCAGTTCTGTGATGTTAGCACCGGCGGTGGTTTTTTTGCTGAATGATTTATGTTTTCAGATTAAAAATTGTGCGTTCTCTAGGCAAAGAATGTCGGTTTGGTTATTGGGCGTTGGCTGTGTCATGGTGCAAACCGCTGTGATTCATGGCGGGCTGTTGGTGTTTCTAGGAAAGCGGTGGAACTGGAAGGGGGGGGAATTGCCTTATTTGTTTAAAGTAACTATTTTTTCACTACCGAGTTATGCGATTTTAGGCCTTACGTTAACTGTTTTAGTCTTAGCAATTACCTCTCTTGGTCAAAAACAGGTTCCTGAATTTGACCGACAGAACTGAAGCAGGAAATAGACATTCATCTGACCAAGAGCAAGTAATAGGTAGCGTGTTCACCATATCATTTTATAACAAATTTATTCATCTCTCTCTTCTCTTCCTCTGTGCTCTCTGCGTCCTCTGCGGTTAAATCATTCAGAAACAGCCTTAAATGATATTACTCGTCACTGTCGCTTTTCTGTTGCTGCGATCGCTCTTCGCTTTGAATTCTCCCCTCAGATTTAGCCTCATCTACTGCTTCTTGAATTAATGTCAACACCATATTCGAGACCGGCCGATAATGCGATTTGGCTAACCGCTCTAGGTCTGCTTTAAGTTCTTCTGGAAGATATACAACTATTCTGGGGAGTTTTGCTGGCAAGGCTGTTATTTGTGCTTTTACTGCCCTATTGTACCTTTTTTTGACCTCTACAGTATCAATTTCACCCTCAAGGGTTGACTCGGAGTGCATACCGTGATACTTTAGAGTTGACACAAAACAAAACCCCCACCGCTCAGACTCGCAATCGTTCGGTGGGGGCTGGAACTCCCATATTTAGGAGAAACTGTATGATATCACAGCCAAAGTCAGTTCCCGAACTGCTCCGGGAAGAAATTCCTGATGTACCTCAAGGTAAGCAACCGATTCGTTTGCTGTTGTGTGGCGTTCCCAAAGCGGTAGACAGCATCGTTAATCTGTTGCACGTTTTAGGTTTTGCAGAAGTTGGGGAATGGAGCCCGCCTCTACCATCGCCGATAGCGGGTGAGGTGATTCGGATTTTAACCCGTTACTGGAAAGAGTAATCTTTGAGGGCGATCGCACTTTTTTTGTGAAGTGCGATCGCCGATTAACTCACTTCCAAAAGTTGACTCAAAAACTCAATAAAATTTGCCAAAGCAGGAACCTGCTTCTTTGTCTGTTCGCTCACCCAATTATTATCAGCAATACTGGTTGTATTAGTCTTCCCAGGTTTTAGAACGCTGACAACAGTAGCAACTAAAGCCTTCCGATCATCAAACGGCCCCCAGTGATTTTTTTGTTCCTCAGACAGTCCATTCAAATAAGCCAGCCCGCAATTCATAACTTCAGGATAGACAACGTTGCCACACTCGCACAATAAATTATCTAAAACACCTTGCTGCTGATTATCTGGCAAAACATAAATTCCTGTTCGCGGTGGCCCTTCCTGACAAATTCCCGCCTGATTTGGAAATCCAGGAAAATCATTCTGAAACTGCTGATAATATTCTCTAGCAACAGTATCAGGATGCTTCTTGTCAGAATCAGCAACTATTCCAAAGGCTGCAATATCTGTTTTATATTCAGGATGGTTAGCAAAACTTGCTTTAAGATTTCTTCCCAAGTTGCTACCCTCCCCAGAATAGATAGCCACAGAAAGAGTCTCGGTCAACAAAATAGAAGGCATATCAAGACGCTTGTACAAGTTTCCCTGTCTGGGATAAGGAGGTATGAAATTGCGCCAAAACGGCTCTAATTTCGATTCTTGTCCATCAAAAGATTGAAACCCGAGGAACTTCAGCACTTTGCCTACAAATGCTTGATCTTGTGGGCCTTCTACTCCGATGAGTGCGTAACTGCGGTTCACCTGCGAACCTCCTGTCCCAACTCATCCCGAACTATATGGAGTGTTTCTCTATCTAACCGAATAGCTTTAGTTTGTGACTCCCGTTTCTCTAAACGATAAAGAACTAAGTCTGTCTCCGAATCGCTAGCATCCAACATCGCATCAACTGTTTCTAAACTATGGGTAGTTGCAAATAACTGAACATTCATTTGCTTGCACCACTGCACAATCCAAGCAAATGAACTGCGAAGTGCTTCAGTATGAATTGCTGTTTCTATCTCATCAATTAGCAAAACTCCACCTCTGACTTTTGTCAGCGTTAGAGCAATAAATAGCAAGCGACGTACTCCATCACCAAAAGAACTTAATGGTGAAATTCCAACCTGTTTGTGGTCAATATAGAGACTGCTACGATTGCCGCCATGCGAGAGAATCACTAAATCAATAATTCCTGAATCCATCACTTGCAATAGCTTAATCACTTCCGGCTTAAAACGCTGAAAAATAGCTTCTGAGAGCAAGCCAACCTGTGACTGTTCTATGCGGTGAGAAAAAGGTGTCACAGTATCAACTGACAGCATTGCATCTGAGCGAATTCGCCGATTCGTTAAACGCTCATTTTCCCAAATTTCAAAAAATTCAGATAATTCATTTGGTGAATCCGATATAATAGCTTTCAGCTCTATTTCTGCACCTCGCAGAGTATTATCAAACCCAAGATCGTCTGAGGATTGACTTTCGTCATCATCCGATAATTCCACTCCCTCAAATTCTTGGTAAATTGCCCTCGACTCTCTCACTGAAAACTTACCATTACCAGAAACACGAGTTTCCATTTGGTAAAAATCCAATTGTTCTTCTTCTTTATTTTGAGGGAACAGCCATTTTAGTGCCTCCAGTCTTGGCTTGCGAGAATATTTGATTTCTCGCCGCCACGATGTGTTCAGCCATTCCAGCGGATCTAAGGGGCGACAATAGGTTGATATCGCCTCTAAAACACTGGTTTTACCTGAGTTATTCCCACCAACCAATATGTTGATTTGACCCAAGTCCTGCAAGGTTAAATCTCGCAGGCCTCGGAACCGATGAATGGTTAAATTGTCAAGGTGTTTCATCATTATGATTTAGGCATTTCAACTGAGAGGCTTCGCTTCTTCTCTCAGCATGACACATCGGCTTTGCCTAAGTCCCGATCGCCTTATGACTTGGGCGTATAAGTCGATCGCACTTGCAACTCCTTCAACTGCTTCTCATCCACAGCAGCCGGCGCATTCGTCAGCAAACAACCCGCCTGCTGCGTCTTCGGAAACGCAATCACATCGCGAATCGATTCCTCACCAGCCAACAGCATCACCAACCGATCCAAACCGTAAGCAATACCTCCGTGGGGCGGAGTTCCATACTCAAACGCATCCAACAAAAAGCCAAACTTATTGTAAGCTTCCTCAGTCGATAAGCCGATCGCCTCAAACACCTTTTCCTGAACTTCCCGCTGATAAATTCGCAGAGAACCGCCGCCGACTTCTGTACCGTTTAACACCAAATCGTAAGCTTGAGCTCTCGCAGTTTTCAAATCGTTAATATCGTCGGGATGCGGCGCAGTAAACGGGTGATGCAATGCTTCCAAACGCTTCTCGTCAGCGTTCCATTCAAACATCGGGAAATCTGTCACCCACAGCAGATTCATCTTGTCTTTGTCAATCAATCCCAATTCGTTACCGACAAACAAACGCAATCTATCCAAAGTCTTATTGACAGTTATCGCGTCAGCCGCAGCAAATAACAACAAATGACCTGGTTGCGCGCCCGTGCGATCGAGCAATTCCTGTTTTTGCGCTTCCGTCAAATTATCCTTAATAGCGCCGATCGTATCAATTTCGCCGTTATCCCGCACGCGAATGTAAGCCAATCCCTTCGCACCGGCTTCGCTGGCTTCCCTAAACAAATCGCCACCCGGTTTAATCCGCACGTTAGAAATCGCATCATTCCCGCCCGGAATCGGCAAAACTTTCACAATTCCGCCCGCAGCAACCGCCCCGGAAAATACCTTAAATCCCGACTCTTTCATCAAATCGGAAACATCGACTAATTCCATACCGAAGCGAGTGTCTGGTTTGTCGCTACCATAGCGATCCATTGCTTCCGCGTAAGTCAAGCGCGGAAAAGGACGAGGCACTTCTACGCCTTTGACACTTTGGAAAATCTGGGAGACTAAACCTTCGTTTAATTCGAGAATTTCTTCTAAAGACATGAAACTCATTTCCATGTCTAATTGTGTGAATTCCGGCTGTCTGTCGGCGCGCAAATCTTCATCGCGGAAACAGCGGGCAATTTGATAATATCTGTCCAAACCCGAAACCATTAACAATTGTTTGAACAACTGCGGCGACTGCGGCAATGCGTACCAATCGCCCAAATTAACGCGGCTGGGCACTAAATAATCTCTCGCACCTTCAGGAGTCGAGCGCGTTAAAATCGGTGTTTCAACTTCAATAAAACCTCCCACATCTTCCAAGTGGCGGCGCATAGCTTTGACTACTTGGTGGCGAAGCTGCAAATTGCGACTCATACGATCGCGCCGCAAGTCCAAATAGCGATATTTCAGCCGCAAATCTTCCCGCACACTTTCATTTTCCGCCGTCGCCACCTGAAACGGTAACTGTTTGCGAACCGCATTTAACAACTCAATTTCGTCAGCATAAATTTCTACTTCACCCGTAGGCAATTTCGGGTTGAGGGAATCGGCGGGGCGGCTGGTGACTCGCCCAGTAATTTTAAGCACGTATTCGCTGCGTAAAGCCTCAGCCCCGTGATAGGAATCGGGGGTGCGTTCAGGATCGCTGACAATTTGCACGATACCCGATCGATCGCGCACATCCAGAAAAATCACCCCGCCATGATCGCGGCGGCGATCCACCCAGCCGTAAAGGGTGACAGTCTCTCCGATGTGTTCGCTTCGCAGTTCGCCGCAGTAGTAACTTCTCATAATTGGGGGTTGTGGACTAAAAATAAAGCTTTTTAATTATGCAGTATGCCTGAAACATCTGCTGAATGCAAATGCACGGACGATTTTTAAGCAGAGGCGCATCTCAATTTTACAGTCAATGCTGATGAAATTATTGTGGGGTGGGCGTCCCGCCCGCCCCAAAAATACCGTGTTCTACGAATCCCCGCGATCGCTGTGAGACTTGTCAAAAAACGCCGTCAGCGCGGTCCATGCAGACTTAGCCGCATCCGTCAAGCGAGTGCCGATCGACTCAATTTGCTTCACAATAACGTGCCAATTCTTTTCAGCTTCCGTGTGAATGTGGTCAACAGCTTGTTCGATGCGATCGCGTTCGATCAATTTATTTTGTTCCACCGCTTCTCGCGCTTGTCGCACTGCTTTCAAATAAGCTTCGCGACTGACTTCGCCGGCATCTTGCACCTGCGCTTGCGCCCGCGTTTTAATCGCATCTACCACCAGCCAATTTTTCTCAGTTTCTTTTTTAATCAGCCTGACTGCTTCTGTGAATCTCTCGTGGGCGAGATCCTTATTTTCTTCGATCGCCCCGGAGGCCTTATTCACAGCTTTTAAATAAGCTTCGCGGGTGAGTTCGCCCGCTGCTTGCACTTCGGCGGCGGCGCGTTTTTTAATTGCTTCAAACAGCGCCGCAGTTTCTGCGATCGCCTCATCAGTCGCGTCGGGCATCTCTTTTTTGACGAGCTCCGTCGTTTCGAGAGTTGCCTCTAAAACGGGTTCCTCGGTTACTTTTGGATCTGTCATCTCAATCTTCTCCTGTGGTAGTAAACATTTTCCAAAAATCTCACAGTCCCTGGATGCAGACTTTGTAGGTGTAGCGCCAGAAAGAATTGTGGTTTTTTATACCGACTTTGTAGGTGTAGCGCCAGAAGGAATTCTGACATTTAATAAAAACTAGGCAATTCTTGTTCCAGCTTTATCAACTTTTGTATCCGCGCTTACCTAGTTGGAATGACCTCAGTTCTATTACATTATATCTACCAAAGTTGCTCTCGTGTGTAGGATACCGCCAAGTTGCAGGTACGGTTTAGCGCACTTTAATTTCTGATAAGTCTCTATACCTAAAAAAACACACACAAATAAACTTGGTTTCTCAACACAATAAAACTGGCAAATTTAATACTTTCAATTTTCCAACTGCAAATCTTCGCTTTCGTCCGTATATAACAAGTGGTGACATCTTTGAGCGTGCAGTAAAGATTGAGGAAATTCGTACTGAGATAAAAGGATATCTTCGAGCGCAACTTTCATTTGATTGGCGCAGATATCTGGCGGCACTTTGCCCATTCCCGTACCCATGCCGGGAATAGCGATAGTTCCAATGATATGTTTGACTGGCGTTCCATCGGGGACTGAGCCAAATTTTACGAGAGTCAAAATAGCGCGGGTTGCTAGATAAACATTTACTGTTTCTCTTAAAACTGTGGGAACGCGCATAATTGGTGCAGCTATTAAATAGGGAATTTCAGCATGATCGGTGTCTACAATTTCTGCCATTCCTACTAAGAGTTCACCGTGATGTCGAGTCTGAATTAGTTTTTGCAAGCGTTCAAGAACCTGCCCTCCAAAATATTCCGAAATTTCTAGCTCTAAGCCGTCGTCCATGAAACCAAAACTATTCCCCGGACTAACAATAGCATCGCATTTCACATCAAATATTGAACCGTGATGTATCTTTACATTTTCCATACTGCCGCAAGTGCTTTCCCACGCTCTAACTAAACCATCGTCTAAGGTAGCCAGCACAATTTGCATAAATACTCTCTCTTATTTTTAATTGCGAACAGCTAGAGCGATCGCCAATTTAATCCTACAATACTTTACATAAGTCGGCTGAATCTAAAATTCATCTCAATTTCAACTAGCAAATGTCCAAGATCTGTATGCTGCAAGACCCGAATCTGCGCCACCCGATCGCAATTAGTTTAGGTGCCGTTGCCGGCGCTTTGAGCCGGTATTATATCACCTTGTGGTTTGCCAGCCGTTTCGGTACGGCTTTTCCCTACGGAACTTTTTTTATTAACATCACTGGTTGCTTAGCTATGGGATTTTTCATTACGCTCGCTTTTGAACGAGTGCCGACTATTCCGTCGGAAGTGCGATTAATGGTAGCAACGGGCTTTTTGGGTGCTTATACTACTTTTTCAACTTACGGTTTAGAGACGAATGTCTTGTGGCGCGATCGAGCTTACAGCATCGCCGCTTTTTACTGGGCAGGCAGTGCCATACTAGGAGTAATTGCAGTTCAGTTAGGCATCATTTTAGCGCGATTGGGCAAATAAATAAAATCGGTTTATGCAAATAATACCCGTTTAAAAAAAGAATACAACTGTAGGCCAACTCTCCACCCATACAGCATCAGTCAGTCGATTTTAGCTCAGGATTGTGGACAATACCTACAATATTTTTTGATCACACACACCATTAAACTAATACAGGGAAAGCTTTTAACGGGGTTGCTACCCTCTCAGGTTTAGGTGTGGTGAAGTTTACTGCATCGTGTTTTCCGGCTGACGGGGTAAAGTCTTCAAGCTGTTTCCCTATCTTGTTTTCAGTTTACTCTTTCTCGGTTGAACTCACGTTTAATAAATAATGCTTATGGCGCTCCGATATAGCTGTTATCAAAAGAACGGTTGAGGATTTAAACAGCGTTTGGTGCGTTTATGCTCGTACATTAGTTTGTCAGCCTTTGCTAGCAATTGTTCTAATA
This sequence comes from Microcoleus sp. K5-D4, assembly GCF_036704575.1. Taxonomy (NCBI): domain Bacteria; kingdom Bacillati; phylum Cyanobacteriota; class Cyanophyceae; order Oscillatoriales; family Microcoleaceae; genus Microcoleus; species Microcoleus sp. K5-D4. The sequence goes on along the minus strand of NZ_JAUBSD010000063.1, from coordinate 26,567 downwards.
AAACTTCATTATTTAAATCCCCAAACTCCACACCAAGACTTATTGATATATAAGCTCGCTCGGAGTGTTGATTAAAGCGATCTATATTTTCTTGCAGCCGAGCCTGGAAATTAATAGATGAATCACCCGAAAAGTTAGGAATAAATAAAGCAAATTCATCTCCGCCCAGTCGAGCCACAATATCCGCCTCACGAAAGGTTTGCTTCAATATTTGAGCGGCGTCAACGATTACTCTGTCTCCCATTTCGTGTCCTAAAGTGTCGTTAATCTTTTTCAAACCATCTAGGTCAGCGAACAAAATAAAATAGGATGTTTGCGTGCGTCGGGCAATTTTTAGTTGTTGATCGGCTAGTAAAAAGAAGCCTCGTCGGTTATATAATCCAGTTAATTCATCGGTCACGGATAGCTGCCTTACTTCGGCTTCTGCCCTCAGACGTTCTTGGATTTCGTGTTCTAAACGTTGATTTTGTTCCAGCAGTTGTTGGCGTTGCTGCTGGATGAGTAATTGATTTTTTACTCGCATCAGCACTTCCTGCTCTTGAAAGGGTTTGGTAATATAGTCTACGCCACCCAGTTCAAAGGCTCGTACCTTGTTTTCCAGTCGTTCGAGCGCACTGATAAAAATAACCGGTATCTGATCACTCGCTTCCGATGCTTTTAACTTTTGGCAGACTTCGTACCCATTCATCTCTGGCATATTGATGTCAAGTAAAATCAGACTCGGTGGGTCGCGATGAACACCTTGGAGTGCCATTCTCCCGTTGAGGGCTTTACGCACAATATAGCCCTGTGACTCTAGAATTTTGGCTAACAAGCGCAGATTGTCTGGGGTATCATCCACGATGAGAATATTCGTTTGGGCCACAAGTTTGAATAGATCTGTCATGTTCTTATTCCTAAATCTGGGTGAGAGTTGCGATCGCTTCAAGCTGAAAGTTATCGACCAGAGATGTCATCGCCGCGATGAAATCTCGTTTCTCCTTGGGAATTTGAGCGATAAGTTCATAAAGCTTATTATCACTAAGATCTAATGCTGCTTCATGAACTTCTGCAATCCACTGGGTGGGCATGGTTTTCAAGTCGGGAATAAATATCTTTGGTGGCGAAGCTGATAAATCTCGCGGAACTTTTTCGGCGTAGCAGTAGCGCACACCCAAGTGATGAGCTATTTTGTCGAAAAGTGTGTCTTCAGTAAACGGCTTGGCAATGTAGTCATCGCAACCGATTTGCAGGCTGGCGATACGATCGTCTTCAAAAGCATAGGCAGTGAGGGCAATGATGCGTGTAATTTGTCTGTTGTCCTGTGACGTTTGCCCTGAGTTATCTGCTGATGACCCATGACTAATGACTAATGAGTCTTGTGCTCGAATCTGTCTCGTGGCTTCATAACCATCCATGACAGGCATTTGAATGTCCATCAAAATCAGGTCAGGGTGCCAGGCCTGCCAACGAGCGATCGCCTCTGCCCCATTTTCCACCGCACACACATCAAACCCAACTGACTCCAGCAGTGTCACCAGCAGTTGCCGATTTTCTGGAACGTCTTCTACTACTAAAATTCGGTAGATAGGTTGCCCAGGTTCGATCCTGATAACCCGAGCGCTAATTTCAGGTTCCTCTAAATCAACGGACTCTGGTAGTTCCAAAACGACTTGGCAGGTAAAAGTCGAGCCTCGATTGAGGGTGCTTTGCACGGTGATATCGCCTCCCATCAGACGCGCAAACTCACGACTGATAGACAGTCCTAAACCTGTTCCTCGATCGTTGCGACCGCGATTGGTTTGCATGAAAGCGTCAAAAATTGATTCTAAATCTGAGGCAGAAATGCCAGGTCCGGTATCCTCAACTTCGAGACACAGGGTAATAGTTGGTTTAATATCCGGTGGATTAGTGGCGCGATCGCAATTTGTACTCGATGGCATATCATCTGATGAAAAAGCTCGTCCGCGCAGGGCTATGGTTCCTGTTGTTGTAAATTTGAGCGCGTTCCCCAGCAGATTAATCAAGATTTGGCGAAGTTTTGCTTGATCGCCACAGACATAACGCGGGACAGTAGCATCCCACTCGCTGCTCAGATGTAACCCTTTCTCAGGCGCTTTGATGGTGAACATCTCGTTAATAGAACCTAGCAGTCGATGCAGATTAAAACAGCTTTTACTCAGTACCAATTGCCCTGCTTCAATCCTAGACATTTGCAAAACATCGTCGATCAATGTCAGCAGGTGTTCTCCACTACGGGTAATGATCCCTAAATGCTCTTGAAATTCTTCTGGGATATAAGGGCTGCGGTTCATAAGCTGGGTAAATCCCAGAATGGCGTTGAGTGGGGTTCTGAGCTCGTGGCTCATGTTGGCCAGGAACTGGGTTTTGGCACGGTTGGCTATAGCTGCCCTTTCAGCAGCGTGTTCTAGGGCAGCTTGCGAAAATTCTAACACCGCCAGCATGAGGATATGTCTCATTTCGGCTGCAGCTTCTAACTCTGCAATCTGCCACGGATAAGACATTTCCCGCACTGTCTCTTGCCACAGTTCAAAGGATTTGCGGGGACACAGGTGCATTTTTCCAATTTCGTCGATCGACACAGCATCCTGTGGATTACCTGCCCAGTTTATGGTTTGAATTTGTTCCGGTCGGAACCAAAGTATATGGTATGACTTTTGTTTGGCGTAGCAGAGGAAGATTGAGATTGCTAAAACACCGCTAGCTCGCTCTTTGAATTGCTTGGCTTGGGGATACAACTGAGACAAAGAAGCTGTTGCAAACACTCGTTCTTTGTTGTGTTGTAACAACCACTGCACGAGTTCGTCAACCTCAGCTTCAGATGGTGTTTGACCCACCAATGTCAGACGACCATCGAGCAGAATTGCAGCTCCCTGAGCATGAACTAAATCTAGCAATTGAGAAGCATTTTCGGTCAATACCTGTTCGATAAAATTAGACTCTCGCCGGAATGCCTGCTGAAGTTTATCCTGAATAGTTTTAGCCTGCGATCGGTAAACGTTCAATTCTCGCTCTTGCTGATGCACCAGTTCGATCGAGGCAAATTGTCCTAAAAATTCACAGCTTTTGCGAGTTTCGTAATCTACCAATCGCGGACTGTAATGGTGACAGGCAATTAATCCCCAGAGGCGCCGATCGTCAATTAACGAAATCGTCAGTGTCCCAGCCACTCCCATATTCTGCAAATATTCAATGTGGTAGGGAGATACTCCCCTTAACACACAAGCACTGAGATCCTGGGGTGTATTGGTTAGGGGATGGTTGGTGGGAATTAGGGGGGCAGGGGTGTAATTGATATTGGGAATTTGGCGCACCCAATTGCTGTAAAACAATTTGCGGGCGGGTACGGGAATATCGATCGCCGGGTAATGCAATCCCAGGTAGCTTTCTAGATAGCTTTCTTTCTCTTCAGCAATCACCACCCCATGGTCATCGGCTTCAAAGCGATAAATCATCACGCGATCGAATCCGGTCATGGCTTTTACTTCTCTAGCAATGGTTTGAGCTAAATCAGAAAGACCGAACGCACTGCGAAAGTTGAGGATAACTGTTTGCAGACGCTGATAAAAATCCATTGAATGATTATTTTCAATAGTCAATTGGGGTTCTAGTTCCAGAATTAACTCATCTGGTTGCTGATGCAGTGTGCTTCTAAATGTTTGAATTTGACCGTCTTTTAGAGGTATTTTCAGCTCAAAACTATTATTAATTTTGTGCTTTTCTTGATTGAGATACCTAACAATTTCTTGTACTTGCTCGTGACCAAATAACCAGGGCAATGGCTGACCTAGTAATTCTGCGACAGAAATGCCAAAAAACACTTCTACATTGTCACTTACTTGTAAAATATTGAGGCTTTTTTCTTGCAGCAATAAAACTATTCCGTGGGGCTGAATATGACCGGGAGCATAAACTGATTCTTCACTGCATTCCTCTAGATTTGTTAAATGGAAAGGATTAATTGGGGGATTTTTGGGTATTTTATGAGGCATTTTAGAGAGCAATTATCAATAAAAATTAAGGAGTTTTTGGGCAGACTTTGCCAACAATTAAATTTAATTGTTCAGGGCAGATTCCTAATTCCGTAGTCCTAAGCAAACGTTTAACTACACAACAGTTTATAAATCCAATGGAGGAATTACACTTGGGAAATTACCTTGAATTAGATTAAGGATTTTCTCAAATTGATACTGGTTGGCGAGTTCCGTCAGATGAGTACCGAATTGAGCGAAGTCTGATGAAAGTTGAGCTACCAGTTCAACGATCGCAACATCATCCCCACATAAAGCAGCATCTTCCAACTCAACCACCCATTCTTTTGGTAATGTCGCCAGAAGCGTTGGATCGAGAGAATCTGAAACGGAAGAGGCAACACAACAGAAGTAAGAAGGAAAACAATCTGTTCCCCGTTCCCCTATTTCAGTTTCCTCTTCCTCATATACATACTCTAAACCTAGGTATTCCGCCATCTTAAGAAATAGGGTCTGTTCCCGGAAGGGCTTGCTGATGTAGTCGTTGCAGCCAGCAGCTAAGGCGAGGGCGCGATCGCTCTGGGAAGCCTGGGCCGTAAGTGCAATAATGATACTGTTCTGTCCGTCTTCCATTGCCCGAATTTGCTTCGTAGCCTCGTATCCATCTAACACGGGCATCCGAATGTCCATCCAGGTTAGGTCGGGTTGCCATTGTTGCCAAATCTGCACAGCTTGCTGTCCGTTGGTAGCTTCTTTTACCTCTAATCCTAATTGTGTCAGTAATCTGACCATTAGCAAGCGATTTTCTGCTTGATCGTCAACCACCAAAATGCGATGATCCCCTTGACTGGGAGCCAGCCCAATCACGAGGCGATTATTCTCTTCGGGTGTAACATTAACTCCACTGATGGGGGTGACGGGAAGGGTAAAGGTGAAGCTACTCCCCTCTCCCAGAGTGCTGCTGACAGAAATTTCTCCGCCCATGAGTTCCAACAATTTGCGGCTAATGGTTAGACCTAGCCCAGTACCGCCGGTCGATCGCTTCCCAGCTTGGGCTTGCACAAACGCATCGAAGATGGTATCGATTTCGACCGATGCAATCCCTAAACCTGTGTCAGCGACTACAAACTGGAGAATCGGCCGAGTTGTGCTTAATGCCCCTGTACCGTCCGCCTCAATGCTGACTTGCAAAGTAATGCTTCCCCGATCGGTAAATTTGATGGCATTACTCAGCAGATTGAGCAAAACCTGGCGCAGTTTTTGAGCATCGACAAGCATAAATTGGGGAACTTCTGGCGCAATCTCGAAACAAAGGTCAAGTCCTTTAGAACTTGCTCGTTCCGCCAACATATTTCGGAGGGAATGCAGCAGCGCAATTAAGTCCAATCCGCTTTGTTCAACTGTGCAGTGTCCCGATTCAATTTTCGAGAGATCCAGCACATCGTTAATCAAACTCAAGAGGTGATCGCCACTGCGACGAATTGTTTGCAGGTCTTCTTTTTGGTTGGGAGTTAGGGAGGAGTCATGGGTCATTACCTGAGCAAATCCTAGAATCACGTTGAGGGGAGTGCGTAATTCGTGGCTCATATTGGCTAGGAAGGTACTTTTTGCCAAGTTCGCTGCTTCTGCGGCTTCCATTGCGTGCTGCAGGGCCAGTTCTTTTTGTTTGCGATCGCTGATGTCTTTGTGCGTTCCAATCATCCGTAAAGGCTTACCATGTTCATCGTAGGCAACGACTTTCCCGTAGTTAGCGATCCACTTCCACTCACCTGACTTGCAACGCACACGATAGTCAAAGGCATATTTTAGAGAGCTATCTGGCAAGTTACTATTGAGATCCTCAAAAACCCAGAATTTATCATCAGGGTGAATCATCTGTTCCCAGACGTTCACATCCATCACCAACTCACCGGGCTTGTAGCCCAGCATCTCCTGGTAGTAGGAATTAATGTAAACTTCTCCAGTTTCAATTTTCCAATCCCATAGTCCATCTCCAGAGGCTTCTAGTGCCAGCATTAAGCGTTCCTCACTCAGTTGTAAAGCGGTTTCCGCTTGATGTTGTCGCGTCACATCGATCGCCACACCACCTACTAGCATTTGCCCAGGTAAGTCGGGGATGAGAAATTTGTAAACCAGAAACTCACCCAGGGTTCCATCTCGACGGGGCGCAATCTCAATCGTTTCAATTAGCTCATTGGTTTGAGCAACCGTTTGGATATTGTCTAGATATTGTTGGGCGAAGGCGGCGGGGTAAAGTTCAAAAATGGATTTTCCAATCACATCGTCAGTGGGTAACTTAAAGGTATTGAGATAAGTCTGGCTGGCATAGAGCATTACACCATTTTCATCGGTAATCCAGGCAGGGGCTGGGCTGTGATTCATGAAGGCTTGGAAGCGAGTTTCACTCTCTCGCAGTGCCTGTTCTGCTTGTTGGCGTTCCGCTTCGTTGCGTTTGCGATCGCTAATATCCCGGCAGATACAGAAGTTCATCATCTCATCTTGTAATTCCACCCGGTTCCAGCTAATTTCCACGTCATATACAGAACCGTCCTTGCGGCGATGTCGCGTCTCAAACAGCGGAATAACCTCCTCTCTCTGGAGCATAATTTGTAGTTCTTCCTTCGTCCATTCAGCATCCCAATCAAACACACTCAGATTCATGGTTTGTTCTAGCGTGTAGCCCAGCATTTGAGCAAAACTGGGACTAGCTTCGACAACTTTTCCGACCCAATCCATGACAACAACACCGTCCATGGAAGTTTTGAAGAAGGCTTTACTCCGCAGGAGTTCCTGTTCTAGTGCAAGTTCGGCTTTTTTGCGATCGCTAATATCTTTCATGAAGCAGTAATGCCCCAAAAATTGCTCCTGTTCATCGTAAGTTGAAATCATCACCAATTGCTTATAAAAAACAGAACCGTCTTTACGAACCCCTTTGGTTTCAAGTTCAACTCTGCCCTCTTGCACCATCAGCCAATAGGCTGCAACCAGTTTTTCCAACTCATCGGGATATACGGTTTTTTCCCAGGACATCCCGATCATTTCTTCTGGCTGATAGCCTGTCACGTCAGAATATGCTTTATTGACATAGAGGTAACGTCCTTGAGTGTCTATTTTGGAAATCCCCGACAGCGCATTTTTCATCACCTCACTCATTTCTCTAAGCTCTGCTTCTGCGTGTTTGCGATCGGTGATATCTTCTGAAAAACAAATTAGGTACTGGGACTGATGCTGTTCGTCGTAAATGGGAATCTTCACAGTATGCAGCCAACGTTTGCCCAGACTATGACTTTCAATGAGTTCTTCAGGAATATCCTCAGTCTTACCTTTTTCAAAAGCTTCTCTATCCTTTTGGTCAAAAAAGATAGCCTGTTCTATTGGAAAAAAATCATAGCCACTTTTGCCGATCGCTTGTTCGGCTGAGATGCCAAATAACAGTTCGCTGGTTTTATTCCAAAACTGAAATCTGCCAAATCGTTTAGGCTCTGCGTCCTTAACAAAAATTGCAATCGGTAGATGATCCAACAGTGCTTGTAAGAAATTGCGAGTTTTTTGGATTTCCAGCTCGACTTTTTTGCGCTTGCTAATATCAATAAACGTAACTACAACTTGGGTGATATGACCGTTTTGATCGAACTCCGGGTAGGCATTAAGTAATACCCAAACAAAACTATCAATTTCTTTTTTAATTCCTACAACATAATTTTTGAGGGAACTTCCACTGGATAAAACCTGATTTACCGGATATTCCTCTAGGGGCATAACGCTGCCATCTTCCCGCACAAAATGCCAGGCCGGAGATATCGCAGTTTTTCCCAGCATTTGATCCATTGAAAGCCCTAGTAATTCACAGGCCGTTTCATTACATAATTGGATGCTGGTATCTGTCGCATGAATCACAAAACCCGCATTTAAGTTATCGATCAATTGCCGATATCTGGCTTCGCTTACCTGTAAAGCAACTTCAGCTTGCTTGCGCTCCGTAATGTCGGTGTGAGAGCCAGCCATCCGAATTACGTTACCTGCATCATCCCACAGTGCCTGACCACGATCCAAAATCCATTTGTAGGAACCATCTTTGCAGCGAACGCGATGTTCTGTGATATAAAAAGGAGTTTTCTTGGCAAAATGGTCTTGAACGGCTTGCATTACCCGTCCCAAATCATCGGGATGTAGCAGATTCGCCCATTTGTCTATAATGTTTTGGATTTCATGGTCTTCATAGTCCAGCATTTCCTTCCAGCGACTAGAAAAGAAGACCTCATTGGTTTGAACATTCCAATCCCAAATGCCGTCATTATTCCCGCGTACAGACAGTTCCCAGCGTTCTTCACTTTCACGTAGTGCTGCTTCTGCTTGTTTGCTGTCAGCAATATTCCGGGCAATCTTTGAGGCTCCAATTATATTTCCTGCTGGGTCTTTAATGGGGGAGACACTCATCGAGACATCGATTAATGTTCCATCTTTCCTCAGCCTCTTTGTATCGTAGTGTTTGATGCGTTGTCCTCGCTGGATTTTGGTGAGAATTTCGTTTTCCTCATCTCGATAGTCTGCGGGAATCAATTTTCTCCCTGATTGCCCTACTATTTCTGCCGCTGTATAACCAAAAATTGTTTCGGCTCCTACATTCCAACTGGTAACTACACCCTCTAAGTCTTTACTGAGAATGGCATCTTCCGAAGATTCAACGATGGCAGCTAGTTGAGCGATCGCAATTTCTGCCTGTTGTCGCTGGTGAATTTCCCATTGCAACTGGCGATTGGCTTTTTTGAATTTATCGACTTTGCAATAACTAACTTGTGCGAGATACATGACCCACATAAGCAGCCCAACTAAAACTAAGCCCCCAATTAATACAAGTCTAGGCCAATAAAACTTGACTCTTTCTACTAAATCTAAATTTGGATAAACATCGATTTTCCAGTCTACACCATAGGCTTTCACTACAACTGTTTTATGATCTGAATTTTGAGAAAAAGACTCTTGACCGTAGAGCAAAGTTGTGCCATCATAGATAGCCACATTGTATCCTGGTGACAGTTTTAAAATACTTTCAAATAGAACCTGAAACTGAACAACTCCGACAATCAACCCATCAAAACGTTCACCTACAAACAAAGGAAAACTTGCTAAAAATCCTTGACCCCCTTGAACAAGTGAAATATTGCGACTTAAGATAGGTTGACGCAAATCACGAGCTACTTGCAAAGTGATTTTGCGACGCAGTTCCCTATTAAAATCTAGGTTTTGCGCTGCCTCATTCCCAGCCAGTGGCACAACCCATCGCACTTTAAATGATGGATCGACTAATGCGATCGCCTGATAACCGTAAAAATCCTTTACATAAGCCTCAGCATCGGCTTCCCAAAGAGCCTTTGGTGTTCCGCCATTGGCTTGCCAGCGATTAGCCATTTGCCGAAGTGTCAACACCCGAATGGATAGTCCTTCGGTCAGTTGTGACTGAATCGCATTGGCTTCCTGCTGAATTAACTGCTCGATGTGAATTTGTCCGTTGATGGTTAGCTGTTGCCACGTAAATAAAACAGCAAGAGAGGCCACCACACCAAGCAAAAGAGGTAGCAATCGTTTAAGTGGTGTTTGGTCTAAACTTATAATTACTTTGCGTCGAGGGATTACCATAAATTAAGCGATATATGAATAGAACGGTCTTCAATTTTTTGGGCTATACTTGGGTAATTTAATGAGGCAATAAAACTAAGTTTTGAGCCGGAAAACCAGTTAGCGATAAGGCACTTTCTAAACTATAGACCCCCTAAGTTGACTGTTAAATTCCATCGGTAAAGAATGTTCTTCCTGAACCCCTAGCCCTTTAACTATATTTATAGATGGCGATGAGCAACATCTGTTGAGATTGTAAATAGGTATTGTTTGCCAACATTGGCGACAAAACCAGTAGATTTGATGCTCGCGAACGTGACGCAGCATTTAATTCGAGCAGCAGGGGCAGTGTGTCATCAAGACCTCTTTTTTAACTAAAGGGTATTTCACTCTTGTTACAAAGTGCTGTAAGCTCGCTTGAAGCAACCATAACAATACCCTAGAGAAAAAAAATAAAGATTTGGTAAAGAATATAAAATGGTTAAGGAAAAGATACAAGTTTAAACATTCCGTAATGAAATTCAGATTGCAGAGAATTTTTATCCCACAATACGCACCTTGGAATGTCCCATCTGGTTTGTTATAATTCTACACTATTCAGATGCAGCTTTTGAGATCCATTCCTACATAAAATAATTTTCCTGTTCCCTGTTCCTTGATTTGATCGGAGAGTCTAAATCTCAGCCCTACACATTTGGCAGTTTGAACAGGAACCATAGCGGGAGTCAGGGGATTTGCTATGACTGCTGGCCAATGATATTGACAGTTTTAATTAATTGTTGACTATACCAAGATAATAAGTTGTCAAACCAATTCTTGCCCAAAACTTCTTTATGTGTATAACCCGTGACGCGGCCGAAAAAAGGATTGGCGTAGCCCCCGAAAATTAATTTTAAACGGTGCTGGTTGAAGTTAGCCGATCGCACAACCCAAAACACCCCAATAGCCTAAAATACAAGCACCCAAATATATTGAAAATATTCTTTCTTTGCGTATCATATTAAAAACCAGTACAATATCTATTCGGATGCCGAACGAATGAACTCAATGCGAACTAATAAAAACCTCAAACTCGCAGCATTTACAGCCATATTTTCGATATTATTTCCCGCAGCTTTACCTACAATTGCCTCAGCCCAGACAGCACTGGCAGAAATTCGGCAAACCGGCATTCTCAAAGTTGGTATCAGAAAATATGCTCCTCCCTTCGGCTACTTAGAAGGTGAAAAATGGCAAGGAGTTTGCATGGAAGGCTTAGAATTTTTCCGAGCTAACTTATAAAAAAAATTAAATCGCTCCATCCGCTTAGAAAAACTAGAAACTGATCTCAACAAATCAGCAGAAAAAGGGCGCTTTCGCAGCGTAGCCAATATTTTGTTATACCGCAGCAGCCTTTAACTTGCATTTCTTACGGCATGATATTGCCAGCAAGTGACACTGAATGGAAAGAAACAGTCAATAATTATATTCGCAATCAAAGTTCGACGAACCTGTTGGAAAAAGTGCTCGGGCGCAATTCTCCTTTCCTACCGATGAGTGTCGCCGATCAAGATAAATGTATTTGAACCCAAATCGGGCAAGATGCTGGGCGCGCACCAGAAAAATAGGGGTCAGGTGTGGATCTTGTCAGGGCAAGTCTGATCACTGCAACCAGTGGCGTCAATAGGCTCTAAACTGGATTCAGGAAGGCGCGCAGCACAGGTTTAGGAGGGTCATCAGTGACAGAAAAAAATTATCAATCGTCTTCTCTACCCACCTACGCGCGAAAGGAACTGCGGGAATTAGTTCGATCGCAGTTAAGGGCCCTGTTGGAAGAAGGAGACTTTAAAGGAGCAAAAGCCATTTTGCACCCGGTGCAGGAAGCAGACATAGCTGAAGCTATCGAAGGCCTGCCAGAAACCATGCAAGTAATAGCTTTCCGCTTGCTTTCCAAAGACGAAGCCATAGCAGTTTACGAATATCTCGACTCCAGCGTTCAGCAGTCCCTCTGCGAAAAATTCAAGCGCCAAGAAGTCATTGATATTGTAGACAAAATGTCGCCGGACGATCGAGCTAAACTCTTTGACGAACTGCCGGCAATATTAGTCCGTCGCCTGTTGGGTGAACTGAGCCCGACGGAACGAGAAGCAACGGCCCAACTTTTGGGTTACGAAGCCAGTACCGCCGGTCGGATCATGACCCCGGAATATATTTCTCTCAAAGAAAGTTTTACCGTCGCCCAAGCTTTAGACCGAATTCGCTCTTTGGCTAGAACTACCGAAACAATTTATTCTCTTTACGTCACCGACGCCGGACGCAGCTTGACTGGCATTTTATCCTTGCGGGATTTAGTCACTTCCCCCCTCGACAAAACTGTCGGCGAAATTATGACCCGCGACGTAGTTTCTGTTCAAACAGGAACGGATCAAGAAGAAGTAGCTAGGCTGATCCAGCGTTACGATTTTTTAGCTGTGCCCGTTGTAGACCGCGAACAGCGGCTGGTCGGCATCATTACAGTTGACGATGCGATCGACATTTTAGAACAAGAAGCAGCCAAAGATATTTATACCTTGGGTGGCGTCCAGTCCGGCGGCGACAATTATTTTCAGACCGATTTAATCACTGTTGCTCGGAAAAGGGTGGTGTGGCTGTTTGTTCTGCTTTTAACTAATACTGTCACCGGCGCAATTATTAGAGCTCAAGAAGATATTTTGAACCAAGTAGTCGCCTTAGCAGCCTTTATTCCCCTGCTGACTGGTACTGGAGGCAATGTCGGAGCTCAGTCCTCAACGGTTGTAATTCGCGGTTTGAACACTGACGAAATTACAGCAATGGGCCCGTTTCAAGTAATTGTTCGCGAGGGGATGGCGGGAGCGCTGCTAGGAGCTATATTGGGGACTGTAGCGACGGGCTGGGCTTATACTCTGCAAGGGAGTTTAGCAGTGGCACTCGCGGTGGGAGTGAGTTTGTTTGCGATCGCAATTTTAGCTTCTATTGCCGGTTCAGCTCTGCCGTTTCTATTTCGTTCTTTGGGTTTAGACCCCGCTTTAATGTCTGCTCCCTTTATTACCACCGCAGTTGATGTCCTCGGGGTCTTGATTTATTTCACTTTAGCTAGACTAATTTTGCAGCTTTAATATATTTAATTAGATGGCTGTGAATAAAAAACTTAATCTGTTTTTGACCACTGCTAAATTCGGGGTCTACGTGCGATTACATACCGGATATCTGCCGTCGCGCGTACTTTATTTTTATCCGCATACTTGCACCAGTTGAAAAAAAGAATGCAACTATAGGCCCGTGCTCCAAACTCCGAGCTTCCTCAGTCATTCCACATCTAAAATCTAAAATCTAAAATCTAAAATGGTATTAGCCTATGTCATCATCCAATTCACCCACCAAAATCCAAAATCCCAAGTCGAGCAATTGGTTAGAAACTGCTGAAGTGGTTTTTATTGCTGCCTCTGCTGTGGGATTGGCTGCTAGTTTGGTTTGGGGGCAGAGCGTTTATGCTCAAGTGCCTGTAGTGATTTCATTGGTGTTGAATTTTGTGAACCGGCAGAAGCTGCACAAGCAAGTTAAAACAAGTGCGGCGGCCACGTTCGATCGCGTAAATCAACAAGCAGCTACTACCGAGCGCGCGATCGAGGAATTGCAACTTGCTGTAAATGCTTTAGACGAAGCTCTTTCTCAAACATCTCGCGAAAATCTCAATGTTGCGCCTGGAGAAAACGTACACTCTCTAATTTCAGCAATTGAGAACCTGCGCCAGCGACTAATAATTTTAGAAAAAACTATTAAAATGATTCAAAGCGAGATCGAACTCACCAGCCGCCAATTCAAACAGCGACCCGAGTTGCAACAAGTCGAAACTTTGACAACAATAATTCTGGACTTGCAGCAGTTTATCAACGAACTGCCACAGTGGGGCAGTTTGCAGCAGCGGCAGCTAACAGAACTTCAGCAAAAAGTAGACACTGCTTTGGCTGAACTCTCAGAAGAAATTGCTGTGATTCCCAACCGCGTGCAAGAGGCGCTAGCTAGTCGCAGTGGGGAAATTAACCCACAGTTTGGTTCGGGTTTGAATGTCGCTCAAAAGAATGGTTATCGACCTAAAACCCAGAATGAGAAAATTCGCCAGAAATATCCCAGAGCTTATGTCAAGTGGAGTCAGGATGAAGACGAAAATTTGAAGAAAGAATATGCTAGTGGTCAACAAATTGACGAATTAGCTCAGAGATTTCAGCGACAGCCTAGTGCGATTCGTTCGCGCTTACAAAAATTAGGATTAATCGAATAAGGGTAATTGGTAATTGGTAACCACAGAAAACAGACAAGCGTCAACAGTCAACTGACAACTAACAAATAATATCAAATCTGTTAGTATCGGAATTATTCCTATCTCTCTGATATTCATCTGCGTGAATCAGCGTCAATCCTTTGTCATCTGCGGTTAATAAATTCTCTTTTTTTAACCGCAGATGAGGGCAGATAAACACAGATTAACGCAGATGAATTGATATAACAAAGCGATCGCCCTTTTTTTTTCAAAAGAGCGATCGCTTTGTGTCTGTATTCAGTACCGGCTGCCAACAGCGGGCCACTAACATTACATCTCAAGGCTTTTTAGCCTTGGTCTACCTCATTTTAGAAATCTTGGGGTAACAAAGAACTTAAACGCTCCAACAAAGGATCGGAATTCCGAGGAGGAGCAACCTCAGCGTCAGACACTACATTATCATCCGCCACAGACTCAGACTCAATGGGGTCAGGCTCTACTACTTTTGAAACTGGGGCAAAAGAAACTTGAGCAAACTTACTGTTAACACTCCCCTGCAATTGATCCAACTGCGCGCTGAGTTGAGTCAGGTGATGTTCCAGTCCCTCCAAACGGCTTAATTCCTCTGCCGAAACATTGTGCTCAAACTCAGCAAATTTGACCACAAGTTCAGCAATACGCTGTTCCAACCGCTGAAAGCTCTGTGTAGAGCTAGCAGACTCAGATACAGACAAAAACTGCCACAAAGCTTGCTTGCAGAGATTGCTGAAAGTCTGATACTTCGTGAAAGCCAACTCTTTTTCAATAGCGGCCAGCAAAGTTTGATCCGCAGCATCTTCCGTAAACGCCACCGAGAAATTCGCCTTATTTTTTGCCCACAGTGCCATAGGGTTCAAGCCTTAATGCGTTACTTAATCGTGGCTAGCTGAGCCTCAGCATAAATAAACTGTCCCAAAGCATTAGCTTTCCGGGAAGGCTGAGCCAAGTGAGCCTTAAGATTGGCGTCTTTAAGCAAAGGTTGCAAAACCTCCCAGAAAAACTCGCCGCCCCCGCCAGTCAGAACCACATCCGTCACACGTTCCGGCAGCCACTGCACCAAACGTTCGGACAGTTCGTTAGCGAAAGCCTCTCGCAAATCCTTAATAATCGGATCTAAATTAGTCGGCTTAGTCGCTCCTCTCGGACGGTAGAAACGCTGGCCTTCCGGTTTATTCACCGCTTCCAGTAAAGACAGAGATTGAGGGTCTGCTCCCGGAATCTTTGAGGCAACTTGTTCGTAGAACTTGTTCATGGCGAAGGAATCGCTCTTAGAAGCTGCCCGGGCGAACCGGAAACGATCGACCATTAACAAATCGGTAGTTTGGTGTCCGATATCAACCACAGCCACCGACAGTTCCGGCAACTCCGGCGTAAACTCCTTGTTATCTTGAGCCTCGCACCAAATCAGGCTGCCGAACCCTTCCGGCATCACCCAAACGTGACTGATATTAATATCCACACGCTCACCCCGGTACACCACAACGTGGGGAGAGCGCAGTTGGCTGATAATCTCTTCCTTTTCCTTCTCAAACTGATCCTGCGAATAAAACGGCAAACCCAGCACAACTGCTATTTCGCCCTTCATCTGGAAATATCCAGCACAGGAAAAGACCTTAACCAAAGCATCTACTACTTTCGACTGGTCAGCGCCACCGAGATTAGCGCCAAAATCTGCCGCTAGTTGGCCTATAGCGTAACCCTTGCCCTGGTACTCCAGCCACATATCCAACAGAGGGTCTGTTGCTTTGGACTCAAAGCTGCCACCCCGCACCTTTTCCACGGGCATAGTAGCCACGTTGGCAGGGATGAAAACAACGCTACTCGGGTTGCGACTCACGCAAGCTTTAGTTGCCGTCCGACCCAAATCAGCACTAATAATCGATTTGTTAGAAGCGACTTTAGTCTGCTGGGTCAGCATAGCCGAATTAGGAACAAGCTGTCTAGTTGTCATTGAAATGTGTTACCTCACTGAGCCTCACCATTATCATGCCTTATCCCTTGACACTGCCACGCTTAAAGACAGTGGGTGAAAGCGACGATTCTTCTAACTCTACCTAGATCGGTATCGAAATCAGCACCAAACATTATATTCGGGACGATCGCCCTTACCGTAACTAACCTAACTTTTTCTGGAGCCATAGTCCTCAAAGCTCTGTTGCCTGAGAGTGCATTGTTAAGTTAAATTTAGTTAAGATTCTGAGTGTAAACTTTTGTCGCACTTCTCCGACACCGCGATCTTACCCGATCTGTCCCCAATTCAAGGCATCCGCATTTATGAAAATTTCTTGGCGAACTATACTACTTTGGACTTTACCCGCCTTAGTCATCGGCTTTTTCTTGTGGCAGGGGGCCTTTGCCCCATCCCCCGCTGAAATGAGCAAGAACACCGCCAGCACCCGCCTGAGCTACGGTCGATTCTTAGATTACTTAAACGCCGGTCGAGTGACCAGCGTTGACCTTTACGACGGAGGTCGGACGGCGATTGTCCTAGCAGTCGATCCCGAACTGGACAATCACGAGCAGCGGTGGCGGGTAGACTTGCCCTCAAATGCCCCGGAACTGGTTTCTAGGCTCAGAGACTCCAAAATCAGCTTTGACACTCACCCACTACGCAACGACGGCGCTGTCTGGGGACTTTTAGGCAATCTAGTCTTTCCCCTCTTGTTAGTAGGAGGCCTGTTTTTCCTCTTCCGTCGCGGTGGCAACGTGCCAGGGGGCCCGGGCCAAGCCATGAACTTTGGCAAATCCAAAGCTCGCTTTCAAATGGAAGCTAAAACAGGCGTATTGTTCGACGACGTAGCAGGCGTTGAGGAAGCCAAAGAAGAACTTCAAGAAGTGGTGACATTCCTCAAAAAACCCGAACGCTTCACCGCAGTCGGGGCGAAGATTCCCAAAGGCGTGCTGCTAGTTGGCCCTCCCGGAACTGGTAAAACCCTGCTGGCAAAAGCCATCGCAGGCGAAGCCGGCGTGCCTTTCTTCAGCATCTCCGGTTCGGAATTTGTGGAAATGTTCGTCGGTGTTGGCGCTTCCCGCGTCCGCGACTTGTTCAAGAAAGCTAAAGAAAATGCTCCTTGCATCATCTTTATCGATGAAATCGATGCAGTCGGTCGCCAGCGTGGCGCCGGTATCGGTGGCGGTAACGACGAACGGGAACAAACCCTGAACCAGTTGCTGACCGAAATGGACGGTTTTGAGGGCAATACTGGCATTATCATCATTGCTGCCACGAACCGCCCCGACGTGCTCGACTCAGCGTTGCTGCGTCCGGGACGTTTTGACCGCCAAGTTAGCGTAGATACGCCGGATATTAAAGGCCGCTTGGAAATTTTGGAAGTTCACGCGCGCAACAAGAAGCTGTCTGCAGAGATTTCTTTGGACGCCATCGCCCGCCGCACTCCTGGTTTTACCGGCGCTGATTTGGCTAACTTGCTCAACGAAGCTGCTATTTTAACCGCCCGCCGCCGCAAAGAAGCGATTACGATGCTCGAAGTTGACGATGCAGTCGATCGCGTGGTAGCAGGTATGGAAGGCACTCCTTTGGTGGACAGCAAGAGCAAGCGCTTGATTGCTTACCACGAAATCGGCCACGCGATCGTCGGTACAATCATTCAAGCCCACGATCCAGTTCAAAAAGTTACCTTAGTTCCTCGCGGACAGGCCCGCGGCTTGACTTGGTTCATGCCCAGCGAAGACCAAGGTTTGATTTCCCGATCGCAAATTTTAGCCCGCATTAGCGGTGCTTTGGGTGGCCGCGCAGCCGAAGAAGTAGTTTTCGGCGATGCCGAAGTAACCACCGGTGCCGGCAACGACTTGCAGCAAGTAAGCGGCATGGCGCGGCAAATGGTGACTCGCTACGGGATGTCTACTTTGGGCCCGATCGCCCTGGAAGCTCAACAAAGCGAAATTTTCCTCGGCCGCGACTACACAGCGCGATCGGAATATTCCGAAGAAATAGCCTCTCGGATTGACGGACAAGTTCGATCGATTGTCGATCATTGCTACGACGACGCCCGCCGAATTATTCGCGAAAATCGCACCGTGATCGATCGCTTAGTCGATTTGTTGATCGAAAAAGAAACCATCGACGGCGAAGAGTTGCGTCTAATCGTCTCTGAATACACTTTTGTTCCTGAAAAAGAACAATACGTTCCTCAGCTTTAAGACTTGTTTAAAAATTAGGGACACGGCCTTGCTGTGTCTTTAAAAAGTAGGGACGCAGCACTATTGCCACGTCCCTACTTTTTTATTAAACTGTCAATAATATTAAACCGCCCCTAAACGCCAATTAACGCAGATGAATACTACATTTGCCATACATACTAAGAATTGGTCATTTTTTTTAATAGCCACTTGGATATTTTTTTCCCTCAATACTTTGAGCGCCCGCGCTGAAAAATTAAGATGTTTTGTAGATATTTGCCTCGACCCCAGCAGCGTTGAATTAAGTAAATCCGATATTCCCGGTGCTCCTTCTTATCCAGTCAGAATTATTTTAGGAACTCAACAGTTTAGTAACGAGAAATTGTTGGCGCAAATGGAAGTTAACTGCCAGCAGCGACAGTTTAGAACTGTCAGAGTTAGCGAAGATGGCGAAAATTGGTCGAATTTCGATCCGAGATGGACTTTAGTCGATCGCAACTCATCTTTGTCTGGCATGGTTGACTATACTTGTCAATTGGCGATCGCAGAACAAGAGAATAAATAAGTAGACCAAGAAAAAAAACAGAGCACCTATATCTTCAACCCTGGGCTTGCGGGTGCAAGTTTGACAGCGCTTTAAACCGCCGAGTGTTAATATTACACTCAATCTAAAATCTAAAATCTAAAATCTAAAATCGGATGACAAACTCCACCGAATACCGACAAAGACGCGAACAGTTAATGGCAAAAATTGGCAGCGGGACAGCGATATTTCGCAGCGCGCCCGCAGCCGTCATGCACAACGATGTAGAATACGCATACCGACAAGATAGCGATTTTTTCTACTTAACCGGTTTCAATGAAGCTGCGGCGGTAGCAGTGCTCGCGCCGCACCACGAAGAACACAAATTTGTGTTGTTTGTGCAGCCAAAAGACTTGGAAAAAGAAACTTGGCACGGTTATCGCGCCGGAGTAGAAGGCGCTAAGGAATTGTACGGCGCGGATGAAGCTTTCCCCATCGCCGAACTTGCGGAAAAACTGCCGAAATATTTAGAAAAAGCCGATCGCATATACTATCACTTCGGGCGCGATCGTAGTTTCGACCAAACAGTCCTCAATCACTGGCAGCGCTTGATGGCAACCTACCCAAAACGCGGCACAGGCCCCACAGCAATCGAAGATTCCAACATCATTTTACACCCGATGCGCCTGGTGAAAAGCGAAACTGAATTAGCATTAATGCGAAAAGCGGCTAATATTTCAGTTGCAGCGCACAACCGCGCCCAAGAATTCGCCAAACCGGGCAGATACGAATATGAAATTCAAGCTGAAATAGAACATACTTTTGGCTTAAATGGCTGCACTCCGGCTTACCCTTCTATTGTTGCATCCGGTTACAATGCCTGCGTCCTACACTACATCGAAAACAACCGGCAAATGCAGGAAAACGATTTGCTGCTAATAGATGCCGGTTGTGCTTGCGGGTACTACAACGCCGATATTACTCGCACCTTTCCTGTTAGCGGCAAATTTACAACTGAACAACAGATAATTTATGACTTAGTTTTGCAAGCACAATTGCAGGCAATTAGTCAAGTATATCCTGGAAATCCTTACAGCAAAATTCACGAAACAGCGGTGCGCGTTTTGGTGGAAGGTTTAATGGATTTAAAACTTTTGGTTGGCGACATTGAAGAGATAATTAAAGAAGAGAAATACAAGCCATTTTATATGCACCGCACTGGTCATTGGCTGGGACTGGATGTGCACGATGTCGGCGTTTATCAGTACGGCGAAAATCCGCAAGTTTTGCAGGCAGGACAAGTGCTGACGGTGGAACCGGGGATTTATATTTCTCCTTATATTAAACCCGTGGAAGGACAGCCGGAGGTTCCTGAAAAATGGCGCGGGATTGGCGTGAGAATTGAAGATGATGTTTTGGTGACAGCGGATTGTCATGAAGTCTTGACGGCGGGAGTTCCTAAATAAAGGAAAAGTAGAAGGCTTGGGGCAGAAGTCAAGAAAGATTGATTAATTAAGTTAGCAGTGAAGGCTTGAGCTTTGTTAGTATTGGCTTGAAAAAGCTCAAGTCCGCAACTGCCAAACAAAGAGCGCTTATGTGTATTGATCCTACCAAGATCGATCGACCTCTGGAAACCTGCGAAGCATTAGTAGCAGAGCAAACAGCAAAAATTCGGCAACTCGAAGAGAATTTGCAGCAGCAGAGAGAATTGTGCCAGAAATTAGAAGCACAACTCAAAGCAGTCGAGAATGCTGGCTTTTCGGGTTCGGTAACTGAATTTGATATCACCGATGACGATCGCCTTCGGTTAATCGCATCTCTGGAAAAAAGTCAGGAAATGTACCGAATTCTCATCACACATTATCCAAATGGCTCGGTGTTGTTGTTCGATCGCGATTTGCGCTATACTCTGGTTGACGGTCAAGGTTTGGCAGCAGTTGGTTTGTCTAAAGAACTGTTGGAAGGCAAAACCTTGTGGGAAGTATCCCCACCTGAAGATTGGCAACTTTTTGAGACTAAATATCGCGCGGCTTTGGCGGGAAAAGAAAATACTTTTGAATATAAATACGGAAATCGCGTTTATTTAATAACAGTTGCTCCAGTCAAAAATGACCGGAAAGAAATTTTTGCAGGAATGCTCGTTACTCAAGATATTACCGAAAAAAAACAGGCAGAAATAGCGCTGGAAGAAATCAAAAATCAGCTAGAAATTAAATATCAAAAGCGCACTGAAGACTTGAAAACAGCAAACGATCAATTGCAGGAAGAAATTCTCTCTCGCTGGCGCGCCGAAAAAGATCTGCAGGAAAGCCAGGAACAGCTAGAATTGTTTTTCTCTCAATCTTTAGATGGTTTTTTCTTTATGATGCTGGACGAACCCGTGCAATGGGATGATAGAGTTGACAAAGAAAATGTTTTGGATTACGTATTTACTCACGGGCGGGTAACGAAGGCAAATGATGCTTTGATAGCTCAATACGGAGGTATTAGGGAACAGTTTATTGGCCGCACCCTTGACTCTTTATTTTCGCAGAACTTGACTGGTGGTAGAGAGATAATAAAGCAATTTTTTGATACGGGAAGAATTCACATCGAAAATGAAAATCGCAAATTTGACGGTGTTCCTGTTTGGGTGGAAGGCGACTATATTTGCATTTATGATTCCCACGGCAGAATCGTCGGCTATTTTGGCGTGCAGCGGGATATTAGCGATCGCAAAAAAGCAGAAGCAACCCTCAGAGATAGCGAAGAACGCTTTCGGGCAACCGTCGAACAAGCAGCAGTAGGTATTACCCACCCTGACCAAACAGGCCGCTATTTGCGAGTCAATCAAAAATTCTGCGAGATAGTGGGATATACTGCGACTGAACTGCTGTCGCGAACTTGGATGGACGTTACTTACCCAGAAGATATAGATGCAGATTTAGAACAAAACAATAAATTATTTTCCGGGGAAATTGACAGTTTTAAAATGGAAAAACGCTTGCTGCACAAAGACGGCACTGTAGTTTGGGTAAATATTACAGTATCGCTAATCAAAGAACCGCTGAGCGGGGCAATTTACAATGTAGTAGTGACAGAAGATATTAGCGATCGCAAAGAAACCGAAGCAGCACTAAAAGAAGGCGAAGAAAGGTTCCGACAGCTAGCAGAAAACATTGAAAGCGTGTTTTGGATGGTAAACGTTCTACCCCAGAAAATTATTTATATCAGTCCGGCTTACGAAAAAATTTGGGGCAGAAGCTGCGCTGATTTGTATGCTTACGGGCGCTTTTTTGCAGATTCCCTCCATCCAGAAGATCGCGAGCGTGTTATTGCTAATTTAACTAGAAAAATTGAGTTTGAAGACGAGATAGAATATCGAATTGTCAGGCCGGATGGCAAAATTCGCTGGATTCGCGATCGGGCTTTTCCGATTAGAAATCAATCGGGTAATATCTACCGCATTGTGGGCATTGCAGTAGATATTACCGCCCGCAAACAGGCAGAAAAAACCATTCGCGAAAGTGAAGAACGCTTCCGCCAGTTAGCAGAAAATATCCAAGATTCCGTCTGGCTAATTTCTGCGGAATTCACCGATTTATTGTATCTGAGTCCAGCTTACGAACAAATCTGGGGGCGCAGTCGCGAAGAATTGTATGCTGATCCCTTAAAAATGATGGAGTGGCTGCATCCAGAAGATAAACATTTGTTGGAAGAGGCAATGGGGCGAGTGTTGCATGGCGAGTCTACCAATACCGAATATCGGATTTTTCTGCCAGATGGCACAATTCGCTGGGTGTGCGATCGAGCTTTTCCCATTTACGACGAATCGGGCAAAATTTACCGCATCGCGGGTATTGGCGAAGATATCAGCGATCGCAAATTTACCGAAGCCCGCATTCAAGCAGCACTCCGCGAAAAAGAAGTATTGCTCAAAGAAATTCACCACCGAGTCAAAAATAATATGCAGGTAATTTCGAGCCTGCTGCAACTTCAAGCTCAATATATTGAAGACGAAGCGACGCTAACTTTATTTGAAGAAAGCCAGACTCGCATCCATTCAATGGCTCTGATTCACGAGCAACTTTATCAATCCGAACATCTCGATCAGATTGCCCTATCGCCCTACGTCGAAAACTTGGTTGCTAATTTGTATCAATCTTTTGGTTGCGGCAATACTTCCATCCAGTTTAACCTCAAAGTTGACCCCATTTATTTAAATATAGAAACAGCAATTCCGTGCGGTTTAATTATTAACGAACTGGTTTCTAACTCTTTAAAATATGCCTTTGTTTCACGTTTAGATGGGGAAATAGCTATTAATTTTACTCAAACAAATTACAACCAATTTAATTTAACTATTCAAGATAACGGTCGCGGATTTCCGGCGGATTTTGACGTAGAAAATACTGAAACATTAGGATTGCGATTAGTGAAAATGTTGGCTTACCAATTAGAGGCGAGTATTGCCATTGACAGTCAGCGTGGAACCTGCTACACTCTGATTTTCCAAGAGTTAAATTATCGGCAGCGTATTTAACGAAAAATGAACCCTATACAAATTTTGGTTGTAGAAGACGAAGTTATTGTAGCCCAAGACATCGCAGGTCGATTAAAAAAACTGGGATATGGAGTAACAGCTACAGTTTCTTCAGGAGAAGAAGCAATTCAAAAAGCGATAGAAAACCCCCCAGACTTAGTGTTGATGGATATCGTGCTTAAAGGTGACATGGACGGGGTAACAGCGGCCGAGAAAATCAAAACTAATAAAAATGTGCCGACAGTATTTTTAACAGCTTATGCCGACGATCAAACGCTGCAAAGAGCGAAACTAACAGACCCCTTCGGTTATATTATCAAACCATTTCAACAAAATGATTTGCGGGTGGCGATCGAGATTGCCCTGCACAGACACGAAATCGAAACCAAGATGCGAGAATCTCTCAAAGCTGCCGAAGCAGCCAGAGAGTCGGTGGAAGAAAAATCGCACCGCCAAAACCAGTATATTTCAATGGCGGCTCACGAATTGCGGAACCCGCTCAACGCGATTTTAATTTCTGCGGAACTTCTCGATCTCGATCGAACTCGCAGCAGGGACGAATCCCAAGTTAGAACCCTGCGGCTGGTGCACTCAGCTACCCAAAAGATGAACCAGCTAATCGACGATATGCTGTTTATGGGCAGAGCAGAATCAGGCCAACTCAAATGCAATCCATTACCGATAAATTTAGTCGAATTTTGTCAAGACTTGCTGGCTCAATTGCAGTTAGGAAATGAAGCCAAGCACAAACTAACATTCATCCCGTCAGATGTTACCAGCGCGATGTTAGATCAACAATTGCTGCACGGCATTATTTCTAACTTAATTGTCAACGCCATCAAATATTCTCCCAACGGCGGGCAAGTCACCTTGGAATTGGAATGCCGTCCAGCAAGCGAAGGAGACCAAGAAGCTATTTTCGGCTTCTCTCCTCAGTGTTTGTTTCGCAATTCCCACTTTACAAATATTAACTCTCCCTTACTAATTCTGCGTATCCGAGACGAAGGTATCGGTATCCCCGAAACCGAAGTAGGGAAAATATTTGAAATGTTTTACCGTTGCAAGAATACTGCAAAGATTAAAGGTAACGGTTTGGGATTAACAATTGTTAAAAAAGCTGTGGAATTGCAAGGAGGCGCGATCGCCTGCGAAAGCAAAATGGGCATGGGTACAACCTTTACAGTCGTGCTTCCTTACGTAGCACTTTCCTGTAGGACTCAACGAGAAAGAACTTAAATGCCACTACAAACACTAATCAAAGTGTTGCAAAATCCACTCCACCGCCGCAGCTAAATTTGCTGCAATAAAATCCGGTTTAGTATGGTGCTGATACTCCCCACTCAAGACGCTTTCTCCGTAACCAGTCTGCACCAAAATACCAGTACATCCGGCATTGTGAGCCATATCAACATCAGTGGCTTTATCCCCCACCATAAAACTATTTCGCAAATCTAAATCCTGTTCCCAAGCCGCCGCTACCAACATCCCTGTATTTGGTTTTCGCCACGTTGTATATCGCGTGAATTCTGGGTTGGTTCCGCCTTCGGCTGCGCTTAAATAAGGACAGTAATAAAGGGCATCTAACTTGGCTCCCGCTTCATTTTCTAATAGCTGACACAGGCGTTTGTGCAAAGCTTCTACGTGGCTAACCGGATAATAACCCCTCGCCGGGCCGGATTGATTGGAAACCAAACAGCAAAATATTTGTTTGTCATTTAAACGGCGTACAGCTTTGGCGACTCCGGGGATTAAATGCAAATCTTCTACTTTGTGGATGTAGCCGGCTTCGATATTGAGAACGCCATCTCTGTCAAGAAATACTGCTCGTTTCATGGTTGTATTGTTGCTTGAAAATTGGGTTTAGGGTGAGGATGCGGCAGTGCTCGTTGGTGTTAAGTTAAGCCTAAAAACCTTTGTATCTATCGTTTATAATCGCGTCTAGATCCCCCTAAATCCCCCTTAGTAAGGGGGACTTTGAGTGTTCCAGTCCTCCTCTTTTTCCACTTGGGACTTTGACTACTCTTGTCCCCCCCTTATTAAGGGGGTTAGGGGGGATCGGGAAGACTGGACAAGGAAGACTATAGGCTGGCACAGCGAAAATATAGGTACGATCGTCATTCTAAAATAGATTGTTTTTCCAGCCAGTCGCGGAAACTATTATGATACAAACTATAGCAAAGTTCTCCTCCCATTTCTTGTTTATTTAAGAACTCGATCCAATTGTCTAACGCTTTTTCAACATCGTATTCATCCAGATCAATTATATTGGCGATCGCACTTACAGATAAACTTGCTGTTGATTGTACCAAAACATTCAGCACAGACAACTCGATCGCCGATAAAGCATCACCTCTCATCCGCAGCCAGTGGTTTTGATAATACGCTGCTAAACCGGGAGGAAGTTCAGAGACAAGTGAGGATTCCCCCAGATTAGCATCGGGGTGTGAATTTTCGTTAATGGCAGGTAACATCTGACTCAGATACATGAAATTGTCTTCGCTGACAGTTGCGAGTTGTTGGCCCAATTCCGGTGCAGTTAAATCCGGTGCGGTTGATAGGTATTGCTGAATGTAGTTAAGGGTATCTTCGCGATTTTGGGCGGGATAATCTCTTAAATCGAGAGTTTGAGAGGGCGTTTCAATTAACAAACCGGATTGCTCTCTCAAAAACGGGCGGCGGGCGAGGATAAAATAAGTACGATCGCCCAAATATCTCGGCAGATAAAACAGATTTGTGCTGGGAGGCTGACTCGTGCGGGCGATCGCGTCTACAGAATCAATGACTATTATCAACTTTTGGCGATGACGTGCCGTCTCGCAAGCTACGGCTAATTTATCGCTAATTTGCTGAAGCAACAAAGACAGAAACCAACTCCCATCATGGGATTCGAGATTTTGAAGTTGAGATTTGAGCTTGACAATTTCCGATGTTTCCCCATTGGCGGCAAGGTATTTGTCAATCAGTTGAGTGCAGACAGAAGCGAGAAAATCTTCAGCTCGATTTTTGCCCTCAACTGCTGCGTTGTAATAGATACTGCGAGGATGGGCGGTGACATATTGGGCGAGGATGGAACTTTTGCCGCAGCCGGGAGTGCCGACTATTGTGAAATAACCGCGGCTGTAGGAGGCTAGAAAGTCGGAAATGGCAGAAAAAACAAACTTGCGCCCTGCAAAATTCTCGGTTTTTTCTCGTAGAAGTTGCTGAAATTCTTTTGGATAAGAATCGGTAGAGATGGGAGTTGAGAGAGGTGAGGAATTCATGTTAGTTCCTCCATCCCTTCTAGCCGCAAGAAATATACGCGGCCCGATTTGTCGCCTGCGACAATTGTGACTCCATCGGGTGCAATGGCGCAACAGGCGATCGAACTTTCACCCATCAAACGGGCAATGACATTTCCACTCAACAAATCCCAGACTTTGAGGGTATTGTCATCTGAACCAGAAATCGCCCGCTTGCCATCAGCAGTGACGGCTACTGCATTTACCGAACAGATGTGAC
>NZ_JAUBSD010000062.1:0-42298 GCF_036704575.1 Microcoleus sp. K5-D4 | reverse complement strand
GTCGGTGTCGGCGTGACTGGTGTCGGTGTCGGCGTGACTGGTGTCGGTGTCGGTGCTACATCGTTATCAGTAACCTCCACTGTCACGCCCGGAATCGGGATCGCACTATACTTACTATCAGCACTCGCAGCCGTATGAGAAATACTGCCTGTGTGCGGCCCTTCCACAACCGCATCGTCTGTAGCCGTGACTGTGACTGGTTGCGCCACATTCCAGTTAGTCGTGTCGAAGGTAATCGGTGCGATCGCATTTATTTGACTTCCTGCGTCAAAGCTAATCGTCACAGGCGCGATCGGCACAGAAGTTAGTTTGACGCTGTACGTGCCTGTTGCACCGCCTTCGGTAGCAGTTGTACTCGTAGGTGAAATACTCACGCCTGCGGTATCGTTGTCAGCAATCGTGGCAGTCACAGGAGAAATCGCCAGCCCATTATACAAAGTATCGGTACTGACAGAAGTGTGAGCAATCGTGCCGCTGCGGGTTCCTTGGGCTATGCTGTCCTCGATCGCACTAACGGTCACATTTTGAGCAACATTCCAATTACTTGGGGTGAAAGTCAGAGGTGCGATCGCACTAATTTGAGTCCCAGTGTCAAAATTAATCGTAACGTTGGCAGCAGGTGCGGTAGTCAAAACCACGCCGTAGGTAGCCGTTACACCGCCTTCAGCAATATTTGTACTGCCTGCCGATTGCACAATGGAAACACCAGGACTATCGTTATCAGTAATCGATGCCGTCACATCGGGCATCGCTTTGGCGTTATAACTGGCATCGGTACTGGTAACTGTGTGAGCGATCGTGCCGCTGTGGGTTCCTTGTGCTACATTGTCGTCGATCGCACTAACAGTGACAGTCTGATCGACATTCCAGTTAGTGCTGTCAAAAGTAATCGGTGTGGCGATCGGGCTAATGGCATTGCCAGTATTAAAGCTAATATTAACCGGTGCCGTCGGTTCTGAAGTTAGCTTGACTTTGTAACTGCCAGTTGCGCCGCCTTCTGTAGCAGTGATGTTCGTAGGTGCAATGCTGAAACCGGCAGAGTCATCATTTGTGATGGTAGTTGTCGCACTTGCAGTAGTAATGATAGGTGTCGGCCCAGGTGCCACAGGATTCGATAGCGTAACCGCAACTGTTTCGTCGGGTTCTACTAATCCGTCGCCTACCACATTTAATGTGATAGTTTTAGAAACTTCACCCGCAGCAAAGTTGATTGTCCCGCTAATACCTGTTGCCCCAGAAGTGTCGCCGATGCTGTTGTAATCGCTGACGTTTGTAGCAGTTCCGGCGATCGTATAATTGACGCTACTTGCTACATCTGTGCCACCGCTGCGAGTCACGGTAAAAGTTACGGGAGTTGTATCACTATTGCCTTCGACTATACTGGGAATATCAGCCGCAATGGCGTAAGAAATTTGCTGGTTAGCTGCAATAGTCAGTGTCGCTTGATTTGTTGTACCAACAAAGTTTCCAGTAGTAATTATGCCAATGTCAAGGATTGCTGTTTCGGCGTTTTCAGGGAGATTGTCGGGTTTGATAGTAACTGCAACATTCTGGGTGAGAGTAGTAGTGCCGGCGGGGAAAGTAACAGTGGTAGGCGAAATTGTGTACTCTGAAGTGGTGGCTGTGCTGCTGGGGTTAATTGAGATCGGTACAACTACATCGCTCAAGGGAGTGGCACTGAGAGTGACGGGAATATTAACAACTGTATCTGCCGTTCCTTCAGTGCCAGCGTAGGTTGCCGCACCGAAATTCACCACAGGTGTTGTATTCACCAGAATTGAGGTGTTTTGACCGCCAAAGTTCGCCGTAGCTAAATCAGATAAGCCATCTTTGTTAAAATCGCCTACAACAATACCTTGGGGATTGGTTCCCACAATAAAATTAGTGGCAGTCCCAAAGCTGCCATTGCCACTTCCAAACAAGACGGAGACATCGTTCGATGTATTGTTGGCTGTGGCTAAATCGACTTTTCCATCTGCATTGAAGTCACCACTAGCAATAGCAAGGGGTTGTGTTCCAACGCCAAAGTTGGTAGCTGCACTAAAGTTTCCCGTGCCATCTCCTAACAGTATTGATACGTTGTTTGAGCCACCTTCGTTACTCGTTGCTAAGTCAGGATTATTGTCTCCGTTAAAGTCTCCTAAAGCAATGTAATTAGGGCTATTTCCAACGGTAAAGTTAGTGGCGGCGCCGAAAGTGCCATCGCCCTTCCCTAACAGGATGGATACGCTGTTAGAACCAAAGTTCGCTGTCGCTAAGTCAGACTTGCCATCCTTGTTAAAGTCGCCGACAAGCACAAAATAGGGATTTGACCCCACGCTCAAAGTAGTAGCTGCGCCAAAAGTACCATTACCATTTCCCCGCAAGATGGAGACGGTGCCATCATAGCTTTGATTGGCTGTAGCTACATCTGAATTGCCGTCCCCGTTGAAGTCTCCCACAGCTACGCTATTGGGACTTGACCCCACACCAAAGTAGGTGGCTGCACCAAAAGTGGCATCGCCATTCCCTAACAGGAGAGAAACGTTGTTAGCATAAGAAGAATTGGCCGTAACCAGGTCAGAATTACCGTCGTTGTTAAAGTCGCCTACAGCGACAGAGAAGGTAGTGAGCGCGGTCGGCGGGCTGGTGTTAAGATTAATGGCAGCGCCAAATTTGCCAGTGCCATCTCCCAGTGCGATCGAGACGTTGCGATCAGGTCCTGTGCTGGCAAAGGCTAGGTCAAGGTTGCCGTCTTTGTTAAAATCGCCACTGGCAACTTTACGGAGACTGTAGGTTATGGGAAAATTAGTCGCAGCACCAAAAGTAGACAGAACGTACTCGTAACCCGCTAACACTTCGGCTTCAAATACCAGCGGTGTTTCTATTTTCCCGGTTCTGACTTCCAGTGCCCAGTCGCCGCCCTTTGCTACACTTCCGGTGAGGTTTTGGGAAGCTGCAACTCTTGCCCCGGTTAACTCACTCAAGCGTTTGACAAATGCTTTACCTGTCTCGCCTGCTGCTACACAGCACCCGTAGAGGAGGATATTACGTCGATTTTTGCTCCTTGAGTCGGTTCGTTGCGAAAACCACTGCTGTAGAGAATTTCGATCGCACTCTATATCATCTAAACTAAAGCGAACGTCGCCGAGTTGCAAGCTGCCGGGAGCACCGTGAGAAACAATGTGAATGCTGTCAATATTGGTACGAAGAGCTAAAATTTGAGTAATTTGGTCGATCGCATCCCGGTTCCCATCCAAAACGACTACTTCCGTACCCGGTGTTACTCCGGCAATCAAACTTTGATAATCTTCAACTTGAGGGTCGATAAAGGCGATCGCACTTCCTGAAGCTTGACTATTTATATTTCTCATAATACACCTACTGGGGATTAAAAAATACAATGATTTCCCAGTTTCGCGACTTTCGCTCGAAACTATCTATCAATTTTCATTTACACAAACACACCCTTTCTCTGTAAAAACCCAATGAGTCCTCATCTTTTGTCGTAACTATAACAGTTTTATCCGAGGATATATATAAAGTTTTCTTAAAAAAAAACCTGGTTAGTTAATTAAAATTTTGATAAAGACAGAGAAAATACTTAAGTATTATTACTGTAACCAATACTATATTGATTTACCACAAATATTTGTGAAACGTAAGTGCAATTCTACAGTAAATTCAAACTCAGAAATTTTGATACATACTTTAGGGTGCGTAAGCAATTAGTCGTGCATAAAATACGCTCTTCTAACACACCCTACTAAACTTTTGACTACCGCAAACCCCCATCTATCCCCGCTAAAATCTGCTCAGCTTGCCCGCACAAAGCAGCGTGACAGCAACCGTTACTCGCCAACAATCCCCCCCACTGACTCACATCTCCCCGGTTATATTGCAAAGTAGAAGCGTCAAAACGAGTAAATTGACCGCCCGCTTCAGTCAAAATTAATTCCGGTGCCGCTAAATCCCAATCTTTAGGCGCAGACTTTCCCGAAAGCGCAATATAAACATCAGCTTTTTGTTCGACAATTGTCGCAATTTTACAGCCGATACTACCGATAGCTATTTGATTTTGACAAGGCAGTTTTTGTAACAATTGATTAAAGCGCTCGCCCCGGTGACTGCGGCTGGTTACTATAGATAAATCTGCCACTATATTTCGCGCCGAAACCTGCAATTTGACCGCTGAACCGTCCCGACTTTCCATAAAAGCGCCAGCATTTTGCACCGCGTAATAAATCTTTTGCTGTTGGGGCCAAGCCACAACTGCCAATACCGGTCTTCCCTGGTATGCTAAAGCAATATGTACTGCAAATTCCCCTGTCCTGTCAATAAAATCTCGCGTTCCATCCAAAGGGTCAATAATCCAAACCCAACTTTGGGGTAAGGGAACTTTGCCATAAGTTTCTAAATAAGATTTGTAAGTTTCTTCGCTGAGATAGCCAAATTCTGCATTCCCTAAAGCCGACTGCAATTCGTCGAGAATGTAAGAATTGACAGCGACATCGGCGGCGGTGACGGGGCCATCTTTTTTTTCTTGGATGTCGAGGTTAGGAGTGTTGGAATCCTGGCGATAATAGGATTGTAGGATATCTGATGCACTCCAGGCGATCGATCGGGCAATTTCACTTAACTGTTCGAGAGTTTTCATTAATTTCTTTTTTTTGAACCGCAGATGAACGCGGATGAACGCCGATTTCAGGAGGGGCGGTGCCCCCTGTACCCGCCCCGGGAAACCATACATTAGCAATTACCAATTAATATGAGGATATTTCCATTCATAATAATTGGGAAACACAAAATTAGTAAACGAAACCGAAATACTAACCTCCAATGATTTTACATGATGCCACCAACCGACAGGAATAAAGATAGCCTCTCCCGGTTCCAAAATCACTTCAATAATTTTCGCATCTCTGTAAAGCGGGTATTTGTCATAATCGGGATTTTCGCCGTCAACTTTGCTGAAAACGCCGACATGATTGTACAGCAGAGGTGTTTGCTGCGGAGAAATCAATTTAATTAGTTTGCGGCCCGACACTTGCGCTAAAATTAAATTAACTGGGTCGTGGTGCAGCGGTGTAATTGTGCCTTTCGGGCCGAACCAAAAGAAAACTCTGCCTTTTGTGTCCGTTGGATTTAGGTATTCTGGGAAAATTTCAATGTCGTCGAATAGGGGTTTAAATTCCTCTCTTTCCAGAGTTTTGTTGTTAGCAACCATGTAGTAGTCGTTGCTAGGCCCGCCCTTGACCACCATCTCTACATATTTGCGGAACAAGACAATTTTTTTGTGATTTTCTATCTTAATTTCGTAATTCGGGTCGGAATTTCGGTTGGCTTGAATTTGTACCTCTGTATCGCCGTATTTTTGCTGCAAATACTCTGGCGTCCACAACTGCAATGCTTTCCAGTTGTGCATAATGTTGGTAATAATTACAGGAGTATTTTTGGCGTAGTAATTTTCGAGAAAATACTCTCTAGAAAGGCTGCTTTTGCGTTCGATTGTGCCAAACTTGGAAGACAATGCAGCTAATTGATTGCTAATCCTGAGATGCGATTCTAATTTCTGCAATAACTGTACGTAATGGCTACCTGCTTGAAAGTAGGGATGAGAGGATATTTCCCTAACTTCTGCCGTGGCTGTTTCCGCATCTATGCCCGTACTTATTAGGGCTTGAATGATTTCTGCATCTGGTTGATTTAATAATTTGTTGGCCGCCACCCACTGTTTCATATTGTCGGGGACTTCTTGTTTGCTTGGGGTGAGTAGATTTGGCAAGTTTTGTGTCAGCCATTCTAGGTTAACTTGCTGTTGTTCTGTTAGGGTAATCCGCAAAGGGGGAAGGGTAATAGTTAGGGGTTGGGTGTCAGACATGATTCGGGTATGCTGTTTTGGGAGTGTTTTGTGTGACTTTAACTTGTCTTACTAATATAGCAATTTTGTTAACGAACCGCGCAGGCGCTAAGGGCGCGAAGGAAGAGAAGAGGGAAGTTCACAAATTTTTTCGAGGTTGCTGTCAGGATTTTAACTCAGCAAGTGTTCCTAGTTCAAGTTTTCTAGTTTTGATCGGTTTTAACCGGATAGTTGGGTTAATTTTAATTTAAAATTAACTGTTACTCATCCAGGCGCGGGTTCCGAAGTTTTTGCAGGAATGGGAAGCGATTTTAGCCGCTGCGGTGAGAGTATCGGTAAAGTTATTTTGCAATATGTAGTGACAGAAAGCCCCGTGAAAGATGTCGCCAGCGCCTAAAGTGTCTGTGGCTTGAATTTGAGGTACTTCTACAGTGCCATAACTGCCATTGCTGAGGTATAAAATTGATTTTTCACCGCGAGTGATGGCAATATGGGAAATTCCGGCTGCTGACAGGTAAGCAAAGACTTGTTCTGAATTGTCGCAGTCGGGCGGATGAAAGTTATCCGAACATACCGCCCATTCAACGAAAGGCAATATTTCCTCTAATCCGGGCTTCCAACTACCACCGTCGAGGACAATGGGAATGTTTTTTGACTTGACAAGTTGAGCAATTTCTTTGCTGGCTGCGATTTGATGTCCGTCAAGTAGTACAATATTAACTGATGTTAAAATATCTGGGTTAATTGTTTGACTGTCAACTTGCGATTTCGTAGCATTGATGGAAATTACCGATCGATCGCCCGTTGCTTCAGTTACAATAATCGAGGACACTGGCGGCGAGTGCGATCGCCCTGGCTGCAAATCAATTATCCTGACATTATACTCCGCTAAGTCTGCACGAATTAATTGAGCGATCGCGTGAGTGCCCAAAACACCAGCCCATACCCCCGCATTTCCCAAATAGCTAAAAGTGACCGCAGCATTGGCCGCCGGCCCGCCCGCAGCAATGGTACAATCAGAAGCAACAACTTTCTGATTTTCACCCGGCGGCTTCTGGGCCAAATAAACTAAATCTAACGTTGCCAATCCCAAAAACAATCCCGTTTTCATATCTGCGTTAATCCGCGTTCATCTGCGGTTAAAAAATCCCACTCTTAAAATGCAAGCCAATCCCACCACAGGAACACTTTACATCGTCGGAACCCCGATCGGCAACCTGGAAGACATGACCTTTCGCGCCATCCGAATCTTGCAAACAGTAGACTTCATCGCCGCCGAAGATACCCGCCATACAGGCAAACTCTTGCACCATTTTCAAATCAAAACGCCCCAAATCAGCTATCACGAACACAACCAACAACAGCGACTTCCCGAACTCATCAACAAACTGCATTTAGGCAAAAATATCGCCCTCGTCACAGATGCCGGAATGCCTGGGATTTCTGACCCCGGTTCCGAGTTGGTCAAAGCTTGCGCGGATGCTAATATTAACATTATTCCGATTCCCGGCCCGACCGCCTGCATTGTTGGCATAACTGCATCAGGATTACCTACAGAGAGATTTGTATTTGAAGGTTTCTTACCCGTGAAAGGTCAAGAACGCCAACAGAGTTTAGAAGCTTTGCAAATAGAATCTCGCACTATAATATTATACGAATCTCCCCACCGATTGCGGCAAACTTTACAAGATTTAGCAAATAGTTTAGGAAGCGACAGACCGATTGTGCTGGCGAGAGAGTTAACT
This sequence comes from Microcoleus sp. K5-D4, assembly GCF_036704575.1. NCBI lineage: Bacteria > Bacillati > Cyanobacteriota > Cyanophyceae > Oscillatoriales > Microcoleaceae > Microcoleus > Microcoleus sp. K5-D4. Next base: position 34,714 of record NZ_JAUBSD010000062.1, on the reverse strand, counting down.
AAAATGCACGAAGAGTTTTGGCGTGGTAGTATGGAAAGTGCGATCGAGCTTTACACCAATCGCGAACCACAGGGAGAATTTACCCTCGTAATTGCCGGCATCCAAACAGCCGCACCAATATTTTCCGAAGACGCCATCAAAGCAGAATTGCAAACATTAATTGCAGAAGGCATAAGTCGTTCCCAAGCCAGCCGCCAGCTAGCGCAACAAACATCCCTCCCCCGCCGCCAAATCTACCAACTCGCCCTGACACTAGACGACAGTTAATGATTATAATAGAAGGAATGCACGACACCGATTTTGACACGCATACACGGATTAATTATTGACCACAAGTCAGTAGTCAGAAAGAAGACCGAAGTTGAAGTAATACTTACAATCATACTATAAAAACCTATGGCACGCGGCAACTACGAGCGACACAAACCATATTTACGCAACCCCCACATCAACAAACCAATCGCCGAGATTTATGCAGACTTAGACGCCTTTACCTGGGAGATATTTGAGGATCAACCCCACCGCTTCGAGACCGTCAGTTTTTACGTCTTGCTTCCCCCATTGATGTACGAAGGAAAATTCATCAAAGGAATTTACTTCAGCGAAGCAGTCGAACTAATCAACAAACTATTTCCCGGATTATCATCAGTCTTTCATTCCTTTACCTATGCCCCTTGGATTGGATATTCCTGGGCACCGATAGCCGATGCTTACTCCAGCTTGTACAAAAACCCGCAACGGGATAAATGGTTTCGCGAAACCTATCCCGATCGCGCGCACAAACCAACTATACCCTTACAAGACTGCGACTTCATCAACGAATACTGGATTTCCCCCAGGAATGTCCCTGAAAAAGACATCGATTTACTCGCCGTCGCCCGAATTTCCGAAGAAAAGAACTTGCCAACAATTGCCAAAGCCTTAAAAGTTTACCGCCAAAAATACCCGCAAAAACCGATAAAATTAACAGTTATCACCGGACACGACTTTGATCCTAGCAACCTGAACACTCTCGACGAATGCGCCTTAAACGAATGGCGACAAATCGAGACAATTTTAACCAATCCCAAGGACTACATTAGCTTACTACCGAGGGTAGACTACTACAGCGAAATGCCCCTGTATTATTCGCGAGCAAAAGCATTTGTACTCGGTTCTCTCCTCGAAGGAAAAAACCGAGCCATCATGGAAGCCATGAGTTGCAACGTACCAGTAATTTGTTTCCAAGAATTCAATCAATACGCCAGAGGAGACTCGCCCGTTTTCCCCGAAGGTGCAGGGCTTTATGCTAAATTCAACCCAGAATCTCTCGCCGATACTATATATACAGTATTGGAAAATCGGACAGAATTCAGACCACGATATCAGTATTTAAAGCATTCCGGGCGCAAAAACTTTTTTAACACTTGTATAGACAGTTTTCCTTACTATCAGCACAACATTCCCGACTACAAGCCCGGAGATGCGATTAACAATTTGTGGCTAGATTTAGCAGTTCAGCAAAATTATCAAGTCAGCTTGAATAGCTTTTTGTACGGAGGTTCACCCATTTCTCACCTGCGCGGAATAAATGCGATTCAGCACAATCTCGGCGAGTTAACAAAATTTTTGTGAGAATCTGTACAGCAAACTAGACTTATTGCATCAATCTTTGATTAATAGGGAAACCGCAGATAAACGCAGATAATTTTTAGTAAAACTCGGTGGTTGAAACTAATCCTAAACAAACTTTCGGCCACCTAAGCGTTGGCTTCCCCCACGCGGAGTAAAAAAATCAACATAGAGAGATTTGACGTAAGTGTTGTTTCAGAAGGTCGAAATATCCTCAAAAATCTTACTTGCAAAAACTCTAGCCAAATTCACAGGAACAGCATTGCCGACCATTTTGTATCCATCAGCAATATACTTGTACTTAAAAATAAACTCATCCGGGAACGTCTGAACTCTCGCGCACTCTCGCACAGAAAGCCGACGGTAAGGCTGAGGCGAATTGGGGTCAAAAATGCGTTTGTCTTTGCCAACCAAAATCATTTTACTCGCTTGAGGATGGAGAGGTGCGTGTCTGCCGCTTGCCTGAATTGTAAAAGAAGGTTCTGACCAACTTCGCACTCGATTGCGCGACATATAAATGCTGGAAAACCCCAAATCCGCACATTCGTGATTTGGGACAGAATCGTGATAATTATCTAATTTACCCTTAACTGACATAGGGGCGATCGCCTGCAAATCAAAAATCGCATCTTTCAGCGTCAAAACATCGGTTCCAGGTTCGGGAAACTCAAAACCAAAACCCATAGTTTCCCGATAACCAACAACAATCACCCTTTGCCTATCTTGCGGTACACCAAAATTTCTAGCATTCAACAACTTGTACGAAACCCGATACCCGATGTCCTCAAACTGCGATAATATATAAGTGAAAGCATCCTTGTTTCTGGGAGCCAAGATACCGCTAACATTCTCAGCTAAAAAAAACAAAGGCTGCTTGTCCCGCACAATTCTGATATACTCCCAGAAAAGTTGACCCCGACTATCATCAATCCCCCGTTTTGCCCCCGCTTCACTCCAACTTTGACAAGGAGGGCCGCCGATAATCCCAATACAGTGGGGAATTTCATCAGAATTAATTTTTCTGATATCTCTGCGATCTAAAATAGTTTCAGGATGATTGAAATTATACGTATCCCAAATAGACTTATCATATTCATTCGCCCAAACCGGATTAAACCCAGCTAAGCGAAAACCCAAATCCAACCCGCCACAACCAGAAAACAGTGAAATAATATCCAAAGCCACCTTTTTTCACCCGCAATAAATATAATAAATCAATTATAAACCTCTCTTTTCTTAGATATCTATCTCTTTCTTCTCTCACTCTGCGCCCTCTGCGGTTAATAAAAAAATAATTTACACACACAAACAGAATTTATCATCCTCAATGAATGCAGAATCCCTCCTCCAATCCTACCAACACTTCGGCGTCCACCTGGGTCTAGAAAGAATCCACCAACTTCTCGAAAAACTAGACAACCCCCACCAAAAAGTACCCATTATCCACATTGCCGGCACAAACGGCAAAGGTTCCGTTTGCGCTTATCTCTCTTCCGTACTAACAGAAGCAGGCTATCGAGTTGGACGCTACACATCCCCGCACTTAATCGATTGGACAGAAAGAATTTGCATCAACCAAAAACCGATTTCCCCAACAGAATTGCAACAGTGTCTAGAACGAGTTGTCGCCACTACTCAAAACAACACCGAAACTCCCACTCAATTTGAAATAATCACCGCTGCAGCTTGGCTATATTTCGCCGAACAAAAAACAGATATCGCCGTCATAGAAACTGGATTGGGCGGTAGATTAGACGCGACTAACGTTTGCGAAACACCTCTCGCTAGCGTCATTACTTCTATCAGTCTAGAACACTGGCAAATACTCGGCCCCACCGTGGCAGATATTGCTGGGGAAAAAGCGGGAATTCTTAAAGCAAAATGTCCGGCAGTTATCGGAGAATTGCCAGAATCAGCTAGAATAGTAGTAGAAAAACGCATTCAAGAATTAGACTGTCCGGCAACTTGGGTAAAACCAGCAATAGATTTAGGACAAGGATTCGCAGAATATCAGTTTAATCAAAATGCGGATAAAATAAAATATCAATTGCCGCTGCTGGGAAAAATTCAATTAATGAATTCAGCAATTGCGATCGCAACTTTGCAAACTCTCCAAAACCAAGGATGGCAAATTTCCCCAACCGCCATCGAAAACGGTATCGCCAAAACCCAATGGCCCGGAAGACTCCAACAGACTACTTGGAAAAACCGCAAAATATTAATTGACGGCGCGCACAACCCCGCCGCAGCGATCGCCCTCCGTGAATATGTCGATCGCCTGAACAATCACCCGTCACCGATTAACTGGGTAATCGGCATTCTGGCGACTAAAGACTGCGATGATATTTTGAAAGCATTACTCAAAAAGGGCGATCGACTTTACCTAGTACCCGTACCCGATCACAACTCATCATCACCCGCAGAATTAGCCACCCTCGCTCAAATTATCTGCCCCGAATTAACTCTCTGTCAAGCCTTCCCCGACTTAACAACAGCTTTAGATGCTGCTGTTACAGGCGACAACCTAACAATCCTTTGCGGTTCGCTTTATCTCGTGGGCTATTTTCTGCAACAACAATCCCAAGCTTAAACGCATCCTGCCTTAAGATGAATTGTTCGGGTAAACTAGCAAGAGATGCTTCATAGACACTGGGTTTCTTGTGGTAATATCATGTCCGTTAGCAGCGAATAGGAGAATAGAAATAGCTAATTATACAAACAGACTTCTCCCAGGGGAAGGCGCAGTTGGATGTTACGGAGACCTGCTTAAAGCTGGACGAAGAGGCGATAATCTGACACCACATCACATTCCTTCTAATGGATTTATGGCAGCAAAGGTTCTTGGTTACAGCAGAGAAATGGGTATTGCTATAATGATGGAACACCCTTTGCCCGGTAAAGGAGGTCGTCATCGCCAGACTATCTCTTACGGACAATCTCCGAATCTCAGCTTGTTACCAAGGGAAGCACTAGCTAGAGAAATTAGCGATGCGCGAGCAATTTATCGCCGTCAGGGACTTTACACGCCACTAATTAGGCGCAGCTTACAGCAAGTTATTCAGTCAAATAAGTTAGCTTGGTTGGGCGTTTTTGAAAAGGGAGTAAATAGGTGATGAAGGAGAATAGCTGGATTACCATTTTGGTCGCTAATAAATTAATGCGATCTGCGGAAGAAGTAACAGCTTTTGAAAATGCTTTAGCGGAATTCGCGAAGCATCCTGAGAGTGAACATTTAGCAGATTTACATCTGATTTTAGACGATCGCTGCCAACAGCCGGAGGTGATGTTTAGCCTAATTCATTTTTTAGAATCTTTTGAAATGGAACAGCAGTTACAAGCATTTATCCGTGTCATTCCACAATTAATTGTTGTTGCCTCGGATTGGACAAGAATACTCCACAGTCGCATTTTGAATGATGAGGTTGCCTGCCGCTTGTATAGAAATCTGTTACATTCAATTAATGCTCACAGCCCCCATTTTATTCGACAATTGCTGGAAGAAAGTGCTGCCTATCGATTGACTCATCAAGATTCACCGATTGAGCTAGCTGGACAAGTTCATTAGCGTTTATCTCCACCGCTGATGAATATTTGGAAGTGCGATCGCGTTGAAGGAAAAGCTCGATAAGTAGAGTGGGCGATTCCCTACCCTACCCTACGGGAACCCCTACGGGGAACGGGAACCCCTGCGGGAAGATAGCTTCGCTTCACGCTCTTTTTTCTTTAACCTTGTGTTTCTTCCTCAGTAAAGATAGGAGGCCACAATTCCGAAACGGGCAATTCCCAACCGGGAAAAAGTTCTGCGACTGTTAAGATATCGCCATTTCCTAAAACAGTCGGTTCACCTGTAGAGCGATAAATAGTCACTGTTTCTTCATCAGGATCGATCAGAATTCCGACGATCGCACCCAGCTCTATAAACTTCAAAACCTTGGTTTCTATAAGCTTAATGCGATCGCTCTGAGATTTAATCTCAACCACCAAATCGGGGACAAGTTCTCCAAAATAACGCGGACTTTGGCGCAAGCGGGCGGCGCGCACAAAAGAAACATCCGGTGCTTTGACATTCGTATCCGGCATGATGAAACCGCCTGCGGAGTCAAAGACTCTTCCCAAGCGACGGGGATAAACCCAGTTACCCAGCAAGCGAATCAAAATACTGCTGATTTCACTGGATACGATGTCTGATGGCCCCACAATTGAAAGTCTCCCGTCTTCTAGTTCAATTTTGTAATCTAAGCCCGCTTCGGAAAAAAGGGTTTGAACTTGGTTTAAATCTTTGAGTGTCATCGCTGGCATAAGAATTTTATCCTATTCTGAGCTGAGCTTTGATTTTAACACGAGTTAAATTTATGAATATTTGAGTAATTCAGGCTATATTCCTACAAATATTCAATCAAGCTGAATTGAGAAAGGCGATCGCACCGGATAAAGAAACCCGGTTTCTGGGATGAGGGAGCCTTCTTATCAACAAACATTTACCTCTAAAATAGTCCAGATTGACTTATCGAGAGTTCTCCTCCGACTCCGCGTTGTGAAGAGGCGGTAATTTCATCATTCGATAATAACTTAAAAGCTGATATCTGTTTATATATGACGACACAGATTTCCATTATTTAATAATACGTCAAGTAGCCCAAAAAAGCAAGGGCGATATCAAAAAAAATCCGCCCCAGCTTCAATTAAAAACTACCTTTGATCCCAAGCCTTAGCCGCATCAGCCACAGCCTGTTCTACCGATTTCTCCTCCAACATTGCCGCCTGCAAATTGTCATAAATCGCCTTTTGCAGCTTCTTAACATCCTTGAGAGGCGGAATCAATAGCTCGGCGGAACTCAACCCAGAAGCACTAACAACCCGAGCTCGATCAGCTGCAGGAGCATCAGCAGGAACGCTCTTAAAATAATCGTCCTGTAAAGCCTCAACCGTAGAAGGCAAAACATTAGCAGCCTTAGCAAAAGCCAATTGATTTTGAGAATTAGTCACGTACAAAGTAAACTTGACAGCATCATCAGGGCGCTTGCTGTCGCGGGGCACAACCAAATTCATCACCGCCACAGTCTTCTTGCCGGTTTCCCCCGTAATTTGAGGCGCAGCAGCCGAAACAGCACCAATACTAGGAGCATTCTCAGCAATCGCCTTCAAAAACTGAGGCCCGGAAGCCAACAAAGAAGTTTCCCCAGCTTGATAAAGCTCGATCGCCCTGCGATGTCCCTGCACCAAAACATCCTGGGGCAAAAGTCCGTTTTTGTACAAATCTACCCAATACTGAAAAACAGCTTTGCCCTTAGCAGTATTAAAAGCCGCCTTGCCTTTAGCGTCAATCAAAGGCACACCCATCTGCACGAAAGATTGCAAAACCTCCGCCGAATCTTCCGGCACAAAAGTCACAAAAAAAGCAAACTTACCAGTCTTTTCCTTCACCTGCTTGGCAACAGTTGCCAACTCTGCATAAGTAGCAGGAGGCTTAGCAATTCCAGCCTTCTTCAACAAATCAGTATTGTAAATTGTCACCCCAGTCGTGAGATACCAAGGAATGCCAAAAGTCTTGCCGTCGAGTACACTAGCTTTCCAGATATTTGGCAGATAGGTCGATCGAACTTGCTGCGGAATTCGAGAATCCAAATCCAGCCAAGCATTGCGTCCCGCCAACAGCGAAGCAAAATCGGGATTTAGGTTCACCACATCCGGCGCAGTTTTAGCCGAAACAGCCCCCAAAATCTTGCTTTCCATCGCCGACCAAGGAACGTCCACCCAACGCACCTTCACCCCCGGATTTTCCGCTTCAAAACCGGCGATCGTCTTGTTGAAATACTCAGTAAACTGAGGTTGAAGCTGCATAGTCCAGAACTCGATTTCCTGCGTATTATTTGCCTGGGAATTAACAGCAGGCTTGCCGCAACTCACCACCGCAGCCAGCAGCAGCCCCACCAGTCCAAAAACAGCAAACAGTTGCCAAGATTTACGTTTCATAGAATAAAATTTGAGAGTTATCGGAACCGTCAGACAAAAAAGCGTGAAGCGAAGCTATCCCTTTCCCCGCAGGGGTTCCCGTTCCCCGTAGGGGTTCCGGTAGGGTAGGGTAGGGAATCGCCCGAATCAAGCGCGATCGAGTCAGTAACAGAGTTTTGTACCTGGGCCCAGGAGCGAGATAGTCTGTTTTTGTGCAGAATCGGCAGGTTTTCGGTCGATTCTGCTGGAATTTATTGACATTCGCAGCAGAATAGCTATTGTCAAGTAAATTGGATAGCATAAAATCGGAACTAGCGATCACGCAACACAGACGGAGCTGCGTAGCTACGGCGGGATACCGAGATTACAGCACTCTTGCGGCAGTTGGAAACCAACCCTCCAACACCGGGCACGCTGAATCAGGCTGGCCAACAACAAAAGAAAAAAATAGCAATTATCGGCGACCCAATCACATGGTTAACTTTTTCAAAGGTCTACTTTCCCAACGCCAGCCAGGAATCGGGATCGAAATAGCCCCAGACCGCATCAACATCATTCAGCTCGAAAAGAAAGCTCAGGCATTAAAATTAGGCATCCTAGCCTCCATAGAAGTTCCAGAAGACTATGTACAAGAAGGACAAATAGTCGATCCGCCGGGAATGGCAGAACTAATACGTACCGTCCTTGCCGACAACAAAATCAAAGCCAAGCGAGTAGCCACAGCCATTCCCGGCCGCGAAGCCGTCATCCGTCTCATCCCAGTTCCTGCAGAGCTCAACGAAGAAGAACTGCGGGATTACATGAACGCAGAAGCAGGACTGTACTTGCCGTTTCCCAGAGAAGACGCCGACGTAGACTATCAAAAAATAGGCCTTTTTGTAGATGACGACGGAGTAGAAAAAGTGCAAGTCGTGTTAGTAGCAACCCGCAGAGAAGTTACCGACACATACATCGAAACATTCAAAGAAGCCGGACTGATTATAGACGTATTAGAAGTAACCAGTTTTGCCCTAATCCGCACCCTCAAAGAACAACTGCAACAATTTTCCTCCCAAGAAGCAGCAGTTCTCACCGCCATAGAATTTGACAGCACCGAGTTAGCTATAGTAGTGGACGGCATACCTCAGTTCAACCGTACCATCCCGATCGGCACCTACCAAATCCAGACCGCCCTCAACCAAGCCATGAACCTGCCGCCAACCAGAGACACCAGCGAACTGCAAGGCATGACCCTGCCTGTCACAGATACAATGGGCGCATCGGGAGACGCCAATCCCGGCACAAATGCGATGATTAAAGTATTGGGAGAACTAGCAGACGAACTGCGCCGCTCAGTAGACTTTTACCTCAACCAGAGCGAAGAACTCGAAGTAGCGCAACTGCTGCTAGCAGGTCCTGGAGCTGCGATCGGCAAACTAGACGAATTTTTTATGCAAAGATTAAGCTTGCCCGCATCTCAAGTCGATCCCATCGAAACCCTAGGACTCGAAATCAGCCAAGAAATTACCCCAGAACAGCGAGCAGGTTTAGGAGTCGCCCTAGGTTTAGGACTAAGGGAGGTTATGTGACCTAACAGTTTTAGATGAGAGAAAAACAGATTTGAGAATTTTAGGTAAAAACCCCTTCCAAAAGAAGAAGGCAGAAAGCAGAAGGTAGAATATTGGAGGTAGAAGATAGAAGGTAGAATATATCTGAGGTAGAAGCAGCCCCTTCCTTCAGTAGAAGGCAGAAAGTTGTTTCTTTCTTCCCTAAATAAATCCTTCACTTGTACCAGCAATCTTGCGTTCTGTCTAAAATCTCAAATTTCAAATTTAAATCTATAGCAACAGCCAAGACTGTTAGGACATTCTTAATTCCTGAAACATAAACGCTAGATCACTTTTTCCTTCTACCTTCTACCTTCTACCTCGTGCCTTCTACCTTTTACCTTGTGCCTTCTGCCTTCTACCTTCTGCTATAAAATCGAGTGAAGCCATGTACAGCCTAGATATTAATTTTCTCAACGACCGTCCCGACTACAAACCCGTTGCAACCAAAAGCCCAGCTAAAAAAAGTTCCGGTGGAGCCAAAGACCAACTGCCCATATATGGGGCGACGCTGTTTGCCCTTGGCATCATCGCCGCAGTCATGGGCGCCTGGTGGTGGGCGACTAGCGAAAATACCAGCTTGGCCACAAAACAAGAAGCCATCGACCAAGAACTGGCCAAGTTAAACACTCAAGCCAACACCATCAAAGCCATCAACGCCGAAACCGACCAAGTTACCGCGGAATACAAAGCATTAGCCGGAGTATTCGACCAAATTAAGCCTTGGTCGGCGATGCTGCAAGACCTCAGTGCTCGTACTCCGGCGGGAGTCCAAATTGGCAAAATCGAGCAAATCGACCCAAGTCCCTCCCCCGTTGCAGCAGCACCCCCACCCCCTGCTGCAACTCCCGCAGCCTCCCCAGGGGCGAGTCCGTCTCCAGCAGCCAGCCCCACCCCGGCAGCACCTCCCCCCCCCGTCGTCCCGCAGCAGGCATCAAAAGTACAAATTTCAGGGATAGCCAGTACCTTTGCTCAAGTTAACGACTTTATGTTGCTAGTCCAGCGCTCTCCTTTCTTCCTTAACACCGATACAAAACTGATAGCGGCCACATTAAAAAACAACCCCGCACAATTACAAGTGCGTAACGAAAACGCAGCACCAGCAGAACTTCCCAAACTGCGACCGGTGGTGGAATATAAAATTGAAACGACACTCAGCCCGACGGGGGCCTCCGAGTTGCTCCCCGAGCTGCGAAGCAAGCAAGCAGACGGCCTAGCAATACGGATAGAAACACTTCAAGAAAAAGGAGTGCTAGAACCACAAAAACCAGAGGTGAAAAAACAATGACAGCAAATCAGTTTATTCCCAGCGGCGCACAAGCAGAAGAGACAGGGGGTCAGGAAATATTCGGCATTAAGCTGACACCCCAAGTCCAAGCAATCGGCATCGCGGTTCTCGGCCTCGTCATTGCCGGTGGCATTGGCTACCAGTTCGTACTGCCCGAATTCCAAAAAAGAGACGCATTCAAGCAAAAACTTAGCGAAAGCGAGCAAACGCAACTGCAATTGCAAACTCAAATTCAAAAAAAGGCAGAAGCAGAAGCAAAGCAAGAAGAAGCAAAACAGCGCCGGGCAAACGTGACGGCAATGTTTGCCAGCGACGCCAGCGCCAACACGCTTTTGCTTGACATGACCCAACTCGTTAATAGAATCAACGCCGGCGTGCAAGGAGATGACCTCAAGGCTAAAATTACCAAATTTGAGCCGGATATGCCCCCAGCAGCAGCAACCGCCGCGCCGGGAGCTCCAGACCCTGATATTCTGGCAGATACCTCCTTCGGACCGTCCCTGGCTGGCAAGCTCAGACGCAAAAAATTTAAGGTAGAGTTTGAAGGCACTTTCGCTCAAACCCGCAATTTTATGCGTAACTTGGAGTTGATGCAGTCGCTGTTGGTAGTTAGGAATTTGAAATCTGAATTGCTAGCATCAAATCAGCCAATTGAGGTTGATTTTTTGAAGGGGAAAATAGTTCCTGTGGAGCAGCCGCCAACTAAAATTAAAACTGCTTTTGACTTGCACGCGCTGCTGCCGTTAAAGCAAGAAGAAAAACCGCCAACTCCGGCTCCGAGTCCTGGTGCTAAGTAGCGGTTGTTGGGCGGATAGATATTAGCTATTGTTCCCAACTTGCTTTTTCAAAAAAAAGGAGAAGGCAGAAGGTTTAATTTTGAAGATTGAAGGTAGAAGTAAAAAAATATGAATGCCACAAAAAAAAATATATGGCAATCAAAAATTTGCTCTAGAACCGACTTTCTTCTAATACCAAGTTTCCCAAAAAGGGAACTGTAGGATAGTTTCTAACCATTATGTCAGCGGTTATTCCCTCGAAAATCTAAAATCGAAAAGGGCATAACTTCTGCTTTTAAATAGACTCCAAGCGAGAATCTTTCAGTCAGTTTAGCAGCTAGCGACAAAAGACTGCGAACAACAAATACAAATTGTAGTTGAGGAGAGAACGTGAAACAGCATCTACGTTTAAGTGGAGGACTCTTATGCAGCGTTGCAGGAGTTCTGATCGCCCAAGCCCCCGTCTTGGCAGTGCCGACTCAAGTCACAGGAGTGCAAGTAAGTCAAGGTAATAATGGCGTAAATATTGTCATGGCGACAGAAAAGGGCGATCGCCCGCAAGTTTTCGCCATCAATAACGGCAATACTTACCAAGCCACAATTATCAACACCCAGCTCCGCTTGCCACAAGGCAACAGCTTCCGTCAAGATAACCCCGCTCCGGGAATTTCTTCAGTAGAAATAACCCAGGTAGAGGCTAACAGCATCCGCGTTGTGGTAGCCGGCAGCAACGGAGTTCCCAACGGACAAATTGTTCCGGGACAAGGCCAAAGCATCGTCCTCAGCGTTGCCGGACAGGGTGGCACAGCACAGTCTGCCCAAACTCCACCCCCTCCGCCTCCGGGACTGCCGCTGAGCCAAACAGCTCCCCGGCCGGCTCCCCAAGTCCGCACCTCGCAAAACCCAGGCGTGCTGCTGCCAAATCCAGAAGTTAGTGTTACCAGAAACGATCGCCCCCCCCTCCCCAGCGAAATACAATCCCAGACAAATCAGGCTGCGCCTTTCCAGCCGCGGGCCGTGGCGCCGCCCTTGGGAGATATCGCGGTGTCTAACATCGCCCCCGGCGCGGGAAATATTGAACTGAGTTCGGGAGAACGCATCCCCCGCTTGGTGCTGCGGGATGCCCCAGTCCGGGACGTTTTGGCTCTGCTGGCCCGCGCTGCTGGCTTGAACATTGCTTTTACAGGCGGCGGGGCCCCTGCTCAACCGGGCCAGCCCGCAGTGCCTGGTCAGCCAGGAGCCTCTGGCTCAGATGAAGGGCCAAAGATTTCTTTGGACATCGAAAATGAGTCGGTGCAAGATGTCTTTAATTACGTGCTGCGGCTCAGCGGATTACAAGCTAACCGCCAGGGGCGGACGATTTTTGTAGGGACTAGCTTGCCGATCGACTCGCGCAATATAATCATTCGGACTCTGCGACTCAATCAAGTCAGATCTACCGATGCAGCTAACTTTTTGAGCGCTCAAGGCGCGGAAACTCAACTGCCGATTACTCGGGTGACTATTCAAAGCGTGGGCCAGGGAAATGCGGCGCGGGATGTGGAAATTCGGGAACCCGACATTAAGGCGATCGGCGCTAGGGAAGGCACCGGCCCGCTCTTGCTGAGGGGACTGTCGGTGCTGGCGGATTCTAGGCTCAATTCCATCACTTTGGTGGGAGACCCGCGCAAAGTTGACATGGCTGTGGCTTTTTTGACACAGCTAGATTTGCGCCGCCGTCAAGTAGCTGTCAACGTCAAGGTGATCGATATAAACTTGTTGGGAGACAACAGAACTAGCAGCAGCTTCTCTTTCGGAATTAATAACAGTTTCTTTGTCAATGACAATGGGGCGGCAAGTCTCAATTTTGGCGGCATCAATCCGCCCAATGCAAACGCTCTCGATGGGAGCTTGACCGGTCGGCCGATCATCGGCAACCCTTTAGCAGACCTGGAGCCTTTCTACGATGCGAACGGCCGGCGTATCGTGCCGCTTACAGGTCAAGGTCGCGATACCGCCGCCAAAGGTGTGTTCCTCCGACCGACAGCCCCAATTACTAATGACCCCACGCGAGTTGGAATTACGGATTACGAGCCTGGCTCGGCAACCGCTTCGGGAAGTGCAGAGTTCGGCCTGTTCCCGGCGTTCCAGTATCCGAGGAGGTTCCTGTCGGCGTTGCAGGCCACTATTCAGAGCCAGAATGCCAAAATCCTGACCGATCCGACTCTGGTGGTTCAAGAAGGAGAAACGGCAAATGTGAATATTACTGATGAGGTGATCACTAACATCACGTCGCAAACGACGACTACCGGAAATACAAGTACCCAAACGGTGACGGCTGTCAAAGACAGGGCTGGTTTGCAGTTGGGGGTGGCGATCGATCGGATTGACGATAATGGCTTTGTCTCTCTGCGGGTGAACCCGATTATCAGGACACCTGGCGGCGAGCAAGACCTGGCCACGGGCGCGAACACGAATACTATCAGGCTGCTGGGCGAGCGTTCGTTGCAATCGGGGCTAATTCGCCTGCGGGACGGTCAGACTTTGATTGTTTCGGGGATTATCCGCGATGAAGAACGGGTTACAGCCAACAAGATTCCGATTTTAGGAGATTTGCCGATTATCGGTTCGCTGTTCAGGAGAACCAATAAGAGCAACCAGCGGGCGGAGTTGATTGTATTGCTGACTCCGCAGATTTTGGATGATAGCGATCGATCGAACTTTGGCTACCAAAACAACATTAGTCCCGATGCCCGCCAACTGTTGCAGCGCAGTCAGCCAGTCCAGCCCAGACAGTAGGCACAAAGGAAAAATGGCTTGCTGTCAACTTTCCATGCTCTTTCCCCTGAGTCCGACAGTCCGACAGTCCGACAGGGGTTGAAACCCCTGCCTCACAGCGAAAGTCCTCTAACAGAGGACTAAAAATTAGTATTTGAGTCGGTTAAAACCGACTTCAGCTATGAGACAGGGACTTCAGTCCCTGGCGGTGGAAGAAGGCATTGCTCTCAACCTTCCACGCTCTTTCCCCTGAGTCCGACAGTCCGACAGGGGTTGAAACCCCTGCCTCAAAGCTAAAGTCCTCTAAAAGAGGACTAAAGAACTCATTAGTCCTATGCAAAAGGACTATCAATCACTCTTTCAGTCGTCTTCAAACGACTTCAGCTATGAGACAGGGACTTCAGTCCCTGGCGGGTTTCGGGAGAATGAAACAGCCCTGCCCCAGGGGGGAAAGAAAGATGGGAAAGAAAGAAGGAAGAAGGAAAAAACTTTTCCTTTAGCCCTTGACAAATTACATTTTATTCCTTCTATTTCTTCTTTTTTTATGCTTTCAAATCCACCGAGGCGAGAAATCTTCTCTCGAAGGTGGTATTTTTTTACCTAAATTTTGGGATTAATTACAAAAATTAGCAAGTTCCATATAAATTAAAGGTTCCACCGATCCATAACGGTCGGCAAGACTTTAGAATAATGCAGTGAAAATTAGATGCTGTGGGGTTTTCAGCAGTTAGAAACAAAAATTCCTTTTCTGACCAATTATCCTAGGGTAATTGGTATTCAGCAGGAGTTGTGATTCGGGGAAGCGGACGGGAGCAATCGGGCACCACCCAAACCTCCCAATCCACACCTCAATCGAGTTGATAACTCACGGCTAATAGTTGAACTAACTCTGTTTAACGTAATTTTGCAAATCCAGAAGGAGTTCGCAATGAACAAAGGTGAATTGGTTGATGCAGTCGCGGAAAAGGCTAGCGTGACGAAAAAACAGGCAGATGCTGTTTTGAGTGCCGCCCTCGAAGCAATCATGGAAGCTGTCTCCGATGGCGACAAGGTGACACTGGTCGGTTTTGGCTCGTTTGAGTCGCGGGAACGCAAGGCCCGCGAGGGTCGCAATCCCAAAACTGGCGACAAGATGGAAATCCCGGCAACCAGAGTTCCTGCATTTTCCGCAGGGAAGTTGTTTAAGGACAGAGTTGCACCGCCGAAAAACGCGGAATAGCTGGCGAACTGAGTCTTGATTAGACCTGTACACGGTGGGAATTTAGCTTGGGCAGCCGCACTGGCAGGCTGCCCTCCCTCTGCTATTCTCGATTTTTCTGCGAGTATCAGTCCTTTGGGCCCTCCTGAGTCGGCCCTGGCTGCGATTCAATCACACTTGAGCAGTCTGACGGCTTACCCCGACCCGGATTATGGGGAGCTCAGGACTGCTTTGGGGGAGGCTCTGAATGTTGACCGGGATTGGATTTTGCCGGGGAATGGTTCGGCGGAATTGTTGACTTGGGCGGCTTGGGATTTGTCGAAGCTGGAGGCGACTTATTTGCTGACTCCGGCTTTTGGCGATTACTCGCGGGCCCTTTCGGCTTTCGGCGCGCAGGTGCTCAAATGTCCTTTGGATCTTAAATCTTGCACCATTGTCAAGAACGAGCAAGATGCCCATTCCACAAGAGATGAATTTTCTTGTGGAACAGTCAAGATGCCTGTTCCTAAACAAGTAATCGAGAATGGTGCAACTTCTCAGTTGGAACTGAAATCGTTGGACGCGGAGGCTGGAAGCCGATTAGTAACGGATGATTTGTCGGTTTCTAACCGTTCCCTTGTCTCCCCTTCTTTGCGTCTCCCGGTTCCTCTTGCTCTCGATGCCAATCATCGACGAGGTTTGCTCCTGAACAACCCGCACAATCCTACGGGTTTGCTGTTTGGTAGGGAGGCGATTTTGCCTTATTTGAAGCAGTTAGGTATGGTGGTGGTGGATGAGGCCTTTATGGACTTTCTACCGCCTTCTGAGCAGGAAACTTTGATCGATGCTGTTGAGGAGTTTCCGAATTTGGTGATTTTACGATCGCTCACTAAATTTTATTCTCTGCCGGGACTGCGGTTGGGCTGCGCGATCGCCCATCCCGATATTCTGCGTCGCTGGCAGCAGCAGCGCGATCCTTGGCCTGTAAATGCTTTGGCTGCTGCTGCTGCTGCTGCTGTGGTGCGAGATACTGTTTTTGAGCGGCAAACTTGGGATTGGCTGCCTGTTGCTCGCCGAGAGCTATTTGAGGGTTTGGCTAATTTGCCGGGTTTGCAGCCTTTTGCAGGGGCGGCTAATTTCTTGTTGGTTGAGTCGTCGATGTCGGTTTCTTCAATTCAAAAAAGTCTGTTGGAACGACACCGGATTTTGATTCGGGATTGTTTGAGTTTTCCTGAGTTGGGCGATCGGTTTTTTCGGGTGGCTGTGCGCTCAAGGGCGGACAATCTGCGGCTGATTGCTGGACTTGCCGAAGTTATTCGTTAGCTGACAGTTGACAGTTGACAGTTGTCAGTTGTCAGTTGACTCTTTACAATAAATAACAAATAACTCATAAATAAATAACAAATAACTCATAAATAAATAACAAATAACTCATAAATAAATAACAAATAACTAACAGATAGCTAACAACTGACTTCTTTATTTATGCTTGACTATGATTTAGTGATTATTGGTGGAACTCCGGCCGGACGTTATGCTGCTTTGACTGCAACTAATTTCCCGGCTCGCGTTGCTTTGGTGGAACCGCTAAGTAATTCCCAAGATTCGCCGACTGGGGGGAAAGAGTCGATCGACCTTGGTTTGAGATACAGCCAAACTTTGAGGGAGGCTGCTCGTTTTGCCCAGCAGATCAGCCGCCAGCAGTTGGGGGTGCGTTGGGAAGTCGCGAATTCCTCCATGCCGCTCAAATTGCGGTTTGAGGGGGTTCTCAAGTGGGCAGATGATGTTGTTTCTAATTTGTCAGAAATTGATTCTCTCGGCCTTTTGGCTGCTCGCGGGGTCGATGTTATTTTTGGCAACGGCGAGTTTGTTGCGAAACCGGATTTGGCTTTTGTTGTCGGCGGGCGTTCATTGCGATCGCTCTGTTATTTGCTGGCTTGTCCAACTCTGCCGACGATTCCTAATATTGAAGGACTTTCATCTGCTGGCTTTTTTACTTCGGAAACTGTTGGGGAATTAGCAAAACTTCCACAGTTGCCTAAAAGTTTGGCTGTAATTGGCGCAGATCCCAGCGGTGTTGAAGTGGCTCAGACTTTTGCTCGGCTGGGGGTTGCTGTCACTTTGGTAGTGAAAAGTTCGCACATTTTGGCTAAAGAAGACCGGGAGGCTGCTGGGTTGGTTCAAGCTGCAATGGAAGCTGAGGGAGTGCGAATTCTGACTGCTACTGAGGTGACTCAAGCGAGGGTGATTGATGGTAAGAAGTGGATTCAAGCTGGGCCAAGGGCGATCGAAGCTGAGGAGATTTTTCTGGCCGCCGGTAGAGGACACAATTTTTCATCGTTAAATCTCGAAGCGGCTGGGGTTAAATTCAGCGATCGCGGGGTGATTTTAAATGAAAAGCTGCAAACAACTAATCACCGAATTTACGCGATCGGCGATCTTGCTGGGGGTTATCCGTTCCCTCACATCGCTAATTGCGAAGCTGCGGTTGCTGTGAAAAATGCTTTGTTTTTGCCGATGTTTCAAATAGATTATCGCGGGATTCCTTGGGCGATTTTTTCTGACCCGCAATTGGCGAGGGTTGGCTTGACTGAAGCGCAAGCAAGGCGCCGTTTTGGAGACGATCTCATTGTTTGTCGGGAATATTTCAAGAATGTTGAAAGAGCTCAAATGTCGGGGGATACAACTGGTTTTTGTAAGATTGTCGGGCGTCGCAACGGGGAGATTTTGGGAGCGAGTATTGTGGGGCCGCAAGCTGCTGAGTTGATTCACGCGATCGCCTTGGCTGTGCGTCACGGGATGAAGGTTGAGGCGATCGCCGAACTTCCTTATATTTGGTCGAGTTTTTCGGCAATTAACGGTCAAACTGCTGCTGTTTGGGAGTCGCAGCGCTTGAGCAGCAACACTTTTATGCAGAATTTGTGGGAGAATTTGTTTCACTGGCGCAGGTATTGGAAGTAAAAAAATCCAAGGGGTAATTGGTAATTCGTAATTGTAAGTATGTGAGTGGCAAAATATAATTGACTTGGGCTACTTCCATAGTCTACTTATGAACTTTGGCATTTAATGCCTGATTCACTTATTAGAGTGGGGCAGCTTGTTGTGGCATCTCGACAAATAATTCGGCTGGCGATCCCATGAATCCCTATTTATCCCAAATCTGACACACAAACTCAATTTTCTCTGCTTATAGCTTTAAATTACGCTCCGCCCGAATTGTATTAATGACATTAAATTATCACCTAAACTATAGATTAACATTTAATAGGCGATCGCATACAAGCATCGGTGTCAAAAATACTCTTAAGTACCTGATTAGTCTCTTAGATTCCTCTTCTATCAACTGCTGTCCTTCAATCAGCCTTAGCCTCCTTCATTTTCTACTTCGTCTTAACTCAAGTATAAACAGCTCTTACATAAACAATTCAAGTATTGTTTTAAACTCGTGCTTTCATAAGTTGAACCACAAAGTATATTAAGAAAAATGTAATAGAATAAATACCACAGCAGATAGAGCGACAATAGTAGATATCAACTCTCAGAAACTTCAGGCTTTATAGAAGTAGTAGGAATACGTAGGTATGACTAGCATCACAAATCTTGTTCTAGGATATCACATAAACGAGCAAATATACGCAGGTAATCGAACTCTAGTTTATCGTGGCATTCGCTCGGAAAATGGGCAGCCAGTCGCGATCAAACTGCTGCGAAATGACTTTCCCCGCTTCAACGAACTGGTTCATTTTCGCAACCAGTACATCATTGCTAAAAACTTAGATATCCCTGGCAGTGTTAAGGCATACAGCCTGGAGACTTACCATAACCACTATGCTCTGGTGATGGAAGACTTTGGCGGAATTTCCTTAAGTAACTACCTTGCTAGTCTCACATCCGATAACAACGAACCTCTAGAAGGCTTGCCCGTTAACGAGTTTCTTCCCATTGCCATTCAAATTGCCAACGCCCTTGACGGACTTTATCGCCACCGAGTCATCCATAAAGACCTCAAGCCCGCCAACATTCTGATTAACCCCACCAGCAAAGAAGTGAAGCTGATTGACTTCAGCATCGCTTCCCTGCTGCCTCGCGAAACCCAAGAAATTCAAAATCCTAACATCCTCGAAGGCACTTTACCCTACATATCTCCAGAACAAACTGGCCGGATGAACAGGGGTATTGACTACCGCACAGATTTCTACTCTCTAGGAGTAACATTCTACGAATTACTAACAGGAAAGTTACCATTTCAAACAGATGATCCAATGGATTTGGTACACTGCCACCTCGCCAAACAACCTATCCCAGCCTCAACGATCAACCAGAGTGTTCCATTGGTGCTGTCTGAGATTGTCAGCAAACTGATGGCGAAGAATGCTGAAGGTCGGTATCAAAGCGCCCTAGGACTCAAGTTTGATTTGGAAACTTGTTTATCCCAGTGGCAAGAGACAGGGACGCTGACTAACTTTAAAATAGGGGAGCGAGATTTGTGCGATCGCTTTACTCTTCCAGAAAAATTATACGGTAGAGAAAGGGAAGTGTTCTCCCTGCTAGCGGCCTTCGATCGCGTCAGTGGGGGAAGCACCGAAATGATGCTCGTTGCCGGTTTCTCCGGCATTGGCAAAACCGCTGTTGTCAACGAAGTTCACAAACCAATTGTGAGACAGCGAGGATACTTTATTAAAGGCAAATTCGACCAATTCCAACGTAACCTTCCTTTTAGTGCATTTGTCCAAGCTTTTCGCGATTTAATGGGACAATTGCTGTCAGAAACAGATGCTAAAATTGAAGAATGGAAGTTAAAAATTTTGGCAGCTTTGGGCGATAGCGCTGGGGTGATAGTTGAAGTCATTCCCGAACTAGAACGTATTATCGGCTCGCAACCGCCAGTCCCAGAACTTTCTGGCAGTGCCGGTCAAAATCGCTTCAATTTGTTATTGGAAAAGTTTATTCAATTATTCACAACAAAAGAACATCCTTTAGTGATTTTCTTGGACGATTTGCAATGGGCAGACTCAGCATCGTTAAAATTAATTAAACTGCTGATGAGTGCTACCGATAACTGCTATCTCTTATTAATTGGAGCTTATCGAGATAACGAAGTGTTTCCAGCACATCCATTGATGCTGACCTTAGCAGATATTCAAAAAACTGAAGCAAAGGTGAATGCGATTACCTTAGCTCCGCTCGATCGAGCCGACGTAAATAGTTTAGTAGCCGATACTCTAGCTTGTTCTAGAGCGTTGGCTCTGCCTTTGACAGAACTCGTTTATCAGAAAACCCAAGGCAATCCATTTTTCAGCACACAATTCCTCAAATCTTTGCATGAAGATGGGCTAATTAAATTTAATTTTGAAGAGCGGTATTGGCAGTGCGATATTGCCCGACTGCGAACCTTGGCACTAACAGATGATGTAGTAGAATTTATGGCACTTCAGTTGCGAAAGTTGCCAACCCAGACACAGGAAGTTTTAAAGTTAGCTGCTTGTATTGGCAATCAGTTCGATTTAGGGACTTTAGCAATTGTTGATGAAAATTCGCCCGTAGAAACCGCAACAGCTTTATGGAAGGTACTAGAAGATGGGCTAATTTTACCCATTACCGAAGTTTATAAGTTTTATCAAGCAGAGGGGAATAGCAAAGCGGTAATCGGTAATGGGAAGGAAACTGACCAATTATCATTTACCCATGACCAATTACCCAAATATAAGTTTTTACACGATCGCGTCCAACAAGCAGCCTATTCTCTCATTCCTGAAGACCAAAAGCGCTCTACTCACTTAAAAATAGGTCAACTGCTGTTAAAAAATACGCCAGAAGCAGATCGAGAAGAAAGAATTTTTGA
The DNA here is from genome assembly GCF_036704575.1 of Microcoleus sp. K5-D4. Classification (NCBI taxonomy): domain Bacteria; kingdom Bacillati; phylum Cyanobacteriota; class Cyanophyceae; order Oscillatoriales; family Microcoleaceae; genus Microcoleus; species Microcoleus sp. K5-D4. The sequence goes on along the minus strand of NZ_JAUBSD010000062.1, from coordinate 13,725 downwards.
TATTGTCAATCACTTAAATGTGGGAGTTGAGCTAATTACCCCGGAGGCAGAACGGGAGAAATTAGCACGATTGAATCTGGTTGCTGGAAAGAAAGCCAAAGCGGCTACTGCCTATCCTGCTGCGGTTGACTATTTCAAGATTGGCAGGGAATTACTGACAGCAAATAGTTGGCATAATCAGTACGAAGTAACATTAGCGTTGCATACCGAAGCAGCAGAAACGGCCTATCTAAGCGGTGACTTTGAGCGGATGGAAGAATTGGCATCAGTTGTGGAAAGCTGCGCCAAAATGCTACTGGACAAAGTGAAGGTATATGAAGTACAGATGCAAGCTTACATGGCGCAAAATAAGTTACAGGAAGCGCTGAATACGGGACTACAAGTTTTAAAACAGTTGGGGGTAGAGTTTCCCTGCGAGCCAAATCCGTCTGATATTGGGCAGGCATTAGGGGAAACCGGGTCAATTTTGAGCGGAACGCGAATTGAGGACTTAATTGAGCTGCCTCAAATGAGCGATCTTTATAAACTAGCAGCTATGAGACTTTTATCAAGTATCTTTGCTCCTGCATACATTGCTGCTCCTGCACTGTTGCCTTTGACTGTGTGCAAACAAGTACAATTATCAGTCCAATATGGGAATGCTTCTGTTTCTCCCTTTGCTTACGCCAATTATGGTTTTCTTCTTTGTGGAGTTGTGGAAGATATTGATTCAGGTTATCAGTTCGGTCAATTGGCTTTAAGTCTAGTGTCAAAGTTAAATTCTCAAGAAATCAAAACAAAGACAGCCTTCATAGTAAATTTATTTATCCGACATTGCAAAGAGCATCTCAGGGAAACCTTAGAGCCTTTGGTGTCAGCTTACTCTAGCGGACTGGAGGCAGGAGATTTAGAATATGCCGGCTATAATTTATTACAGTCTTCCTGTTCAGGTTACTATAGTGGCAAAGAACTGAATCTCCTTGAAAGAGAGATAGCAAGAAACAGAGATGCTATTCATAAAATCAAGCAAGAAACAGCGCTTAATTATATAGAAATTTATTGGCAGGCTATCTTGAATTTGCTGGGGAGAAGTGATAATTACTACCTTCTAAAGGGTGAAGCCTGTGATGAGCAGATGAAGTTGCCATTTTACCAGAAAGCGAACGATAAAGTGGGAGTTGCATACATATATTTAAACAAAATTTTACTTTGTTATTGGTTTGAAAAATACTCAGAAGCGATTGATAATATCGCTCTAGCAGAGAACTATTTAAATGCAGTAATAGGAATGCCCGTTGTTCCTGTTTTCCATTTCTACGATTCTTTGGTGCGGTTGGCGGTGTATTCTGACACTCCACACTCAGAACAAGAGAAACTTCTCGACCGAGTACAAGCTAATCAAGAAAAAATGCAGAAATGGGCACATCATGCCCCCATGAATCATCTGCATAAATTCTATCTAGTAGAGGCAGAACGGCATCGGGTGTTAGGCGAAAAAATAGAAGCGCTTGAGATGTACGACAAGGCTATTGCCCTCGCCAAAGAGAACGAATACATCAACGAGGAAGCTCTTGCTCACGAACTAGCTGCTAAATTCTATTTAGAATGGGGTAAAGAAAAACTGGCAAAACCCTATTTAATTGATGCTTACTATGCTTACGCTCGTTGGGGAGCAAAAGCAAAGATTGACCATCTAGAACAGCGCTATCCTCAATTGCTTGCTGTGATCCTGCAACAAGAGCGAACTCGCCAGAATTCGTCGAGCGAAACAATTCACACATCCACCCATAGTGAATCATCCGTATCTAACACGAATAGAACAATTATCGGTAGCACCAGCAGTTGGGGCTTAGTAGATTTGCCGACAGTTATCAAAGCTTCTCAAGCTCTATCTAGCGAAATTAAACTCGATCAATTGCTCACTACCCTCCTGCAAGTGGTGGTGAAGAATGCCGGAGCACAAAGCGGAGCATTAATGTTGAATGAAGAGGGAAACTGGAGGCTCAACGTCCACTGCACAAACCGTCAAGACTGCCTTCTGCAATCAATTCCGGTTGAGGAGAGCGAAGTAATTCCTCTGAGCCTGCTCAACTACGTCAAACGTACAAAAGAAACCCTAATTTTTGATGATGCGAGCAATCAACCAAGATTTGCATCTGACCCCTACATAATCCAACACCAACCTCAGAGCCTGCTTTGCACTCCCATCAGCGAGCGAGGGAAAATGATCGGGATTTTGTATTTGGAAAATAATTTAGCAACAGGGGTATTCACGGGCGATCGCGTCGCCATCCTCAATATCCTGTGCTCGCAAGCAGCAATTTCCTTACAAAACGCCAGACTGTATCAACAATCCCAGGAATACGCCCAAAAACTAGAGCAGTCTATCCACGATCTCAAACAGATGCAGTTGCAATTGGTACAGGGTGAGAAAATGTCTGCTCTCGGCAATTTAGTCGCAGGGGTAGCCCACGAAATTAACAATCCCGTAGGCTTTATCGCCGGCAACTTGCAGCCTGCTCAAGAATACGTGGGTGATTTATTCAATTTGATTGATTTGTATCAAGAAAATTTTCCCAATCCGGGAGGGGAAATTGAAGCAGAAATTAAGGATATGGACTTGGAGTATTTGCGAGAAGATTTGCCCAAGTTGATTGGCTCAATGAAGGAAGGAGTCGATCGCATCCGCAATATCAGTACGAGTTTGAGAACGTTTTCCAGGGCAGATAGCGATCGACCAGTTTCTTTCAATATTCACGACGGACTCGAAAGCACTCTCCTGATTCTCAAGCACCGTTTAAAAGCGAGCGAGTTCCGCCCTGCCATTGAAGTTGTGAAAGAGTATGGTAACTTGCCCTTAGTGAAATGTTTTCCCGGACAGTTAAACCAGGTATTTATGAACGTACTGGCAAATGCCATTGACGCTCTGGAGGAGTCAAATAAGGGACGCATTTTTCAGGAAATTAAAGTCAGACCTAATCAAATCACGGTTCAAACTGCTCTGAGCAAAGACCAAAATCAGGTTTTAATTCGCATTAAGGATAATGGAGTGGGGATGTCGAATGAAGTCAAGGAAAACATCTTTAACCACTTATTCACAACCAAGTCTGTGGGTCAAGGAACCGGATTAGGATTGTCTATAGCCCACCAAATTGTTGTGGAAAAACATGGAGGTACATTAGTGGTGAATTCCTCCTTGGGGCAGGGTTCGGAGTTTGTGATTTCTATTCCAGTATGAGCAGTTCGTGCTAGGCTTTAACGCATAGAACACCGCCTCCAAACTCGGAACCCCGTTATTAGAAGAAAGAGGACACGGGTAACGGGCAACAGGCTCTCTTGCTCTCAGGCTAGGAACTAGCGACTACAAACTAGGGAAACAAAGAATCTAGACTAATTCCCCCATCATCCGCCCGCACCTTATTCGTGATTGAGACAGCGGTTTGCAACTGCCCGCTTTACCAACACTCTTCCCTTTTTTTGTGCCCTGTTTAGAGTTAAGAGTTTCCTTGAGATTTTAAGCCTCTACCTTACCGAAATGAAAGCAGCTATCATGCTACTGAGATTTTGGAGTTAAATTTCATAATATGATAAGGCGCGCGCACCCTAGGTTAATAAGGTGCGCGCTTGACGCTTGACGCTGAGATGTACGGAGAGGGTGGGATTTGAACCCACGTTAGAGTTACCCCTAAAGTAGATTTCGAGTCTACCGCATTCAACCGCTCTGCCACCTCTCCAATTGATTTGAGATGTGAGCTAAAAGTATTTTACCGCACAGTGCGCCAGATTGTAAATCTTTATAAAAAAGAAGTTTGATTTTCTTCAGATTCCAAAGTGGTCTTAAATCCCCCTGCTGGAGTCCACTGGAGAGCTCCGTCGCGCCCTGTCCAGAAAATCTGGGTTTTGCTTTGACGCAGTTGGGCTGCGGTTTCTGGGTCTATTTCGTCAGCAGATGCGATCGCCACTTGCGGCCCAACTGCGCCCAATAACTCAGCCGTCAGGGCTTTTCCCGACCACCACAGCACTTGAGCCGGCTTCAAGGTTCCCGTTGCGACCAATTGTTTTTGCGCCTCCGGTGTCATTTCACCGACGAGCAACCAAGTTCGATTTCCCACCAGGAATTCTACCACCGGAATCTCCGCATTCACCAACTGCAACCGCGTCGAACCCAGATCAACTGTACTGTTAGTTTCTAAAGGAAAGTAAACGCCTTGGCGAGATTGCACAGCCGTCATAAATTCCTGATTGTTGCCGCGGTGAATTTGTTTCGGAGCCTTGTTATCATAAAATGTTTTAATTGGCAAGCGTTCTAGTAATTTTCCCCAACCACTGCTCAAACCTAAATGACCGTGAGTGGCGATCGCAAAATTCACAGAATTAACTCCTTGCTGCTGCAAAAAAGGCAACACTGTAAACCTTACGGTATTTTCATCACCGCTATTAATTAGCGCCACTTTTCCCCTATCTTGAATTACTAAAACAGGTTCGCCAGATGTCGCCAGCAAAGTAACTTGAAACAAAGATGCTTGAACGTGCCAAGCTGGCAAAACTATGATACTTATTCCCGCCACCAGCGCCAGCGGTAAAATCCAAGCCGCAGAAAAAACCGGCAGCGCAATAACTCTGCTTTTCCCCTTCTTCCCTTTCCCTTTTTCCTGGTTTTTCCCTCTGACTGCTTCCGGGTTCCGTCTTTTTTCTTCCTTCCTTTTTCTATCCGTTACATCCCGTACATGGCTCGTTGCCGAACTTCGCCCGATCCAAACCCAGCAAATTAAACTGTAAAGCGCTATTAGTTGAAACACTGATACTTGACCGACAGCTACCGAATTACCAGGTAATTGCGAGAAATATTGGGCGATCGCAATTAACCCCTTTGCCGGATAATCGAGCAGTTGCGCTAAAATACTGCCAGCCGGCGGAAAAATCAATCCCGCTAAAGCGCTAACCATCCCCCCAATACTCAAAATCCACAGCAAAGGAGCCGCAATAATATTAACTAAAATGCTGTAAGGTGATACCACACTAAAAACATAAAGTAACAGCGGTAGCACCCAAACTGAAGCGGCGATCGGAACCACAACAATCGAAGCGATCGCGGGAGGCATCCAGTCCAACTTTGCCATCAGCGGGGGCGTTGTCACGATTAACCCCAAAGTCGCCAAAAAACTCAGTTGAAAACCTAAATCCCAAATCCACAAAGGGTTAACCAGCAGTAAAATAGTAGCAGCGATTAACAGCAATCCCAGCGGCTTAACTTGGCGGCTCAGCACCAAAGCAAATAATGTTCCAAATCCCATCAAAGCAGCACGGCATACTGAAGCTTCAAAGCCAGTTAATGCCACTAGCAAAAATAAAGCACCGACGCCAAAACTAAATTGTAATTGTTTGGAAAAACGTCTGGTCAAACCTAGAACTAAAGCCAAAACCATTGAAACTTGCGTGCCGGAAGCTGCGATCGCGTGGGCCAATCCAGCCTGCACAAAATAGTCGCGGATATTGTAAGGTAAATCTACTGCTTGTTTGCCGAGGGCGATCGCACTTATCAAGGGCCCTTCGGGAACATTTAACTGCGATAGTTGCGATCGCACGATCCGCTGCCGCATCGCTTGAATTTTCGATGGCTGCATCCCGCTGGGCTCCAAGAAAGCAGCCGTTTGGCTGTTAACTCGATTTACATCCGCAATCGCCTTTTCTCTCGTCCAGTCAATTTGACGACCTTTGAGTCCGACAAAAGCCCCTTCTCTGGCTAAATATGCTTGAAAATCAAAAGCCCCTGGATTCGACGGCGGCTGCGGTTTGTACAAAGAACCCACAACTGCGATCGTATTGTCGGCGTACAAACCCGTTGCTTGCAGCAGCGGCACTGTAACGTAGAGTTTGCCGGATACTGGGCGGTTTACGACTGCTCCTCCCTCGCCGCCGTTGATTTCGCTAACTAAATCTGTTTCTAGCCAAAATTGCGATCGACCCGATCGAGTCAATCGAGGCGTACTGACAACTCTACCGCGAACTGTCACCGCCACTTCTTGAGTGTTCCCGCCAGCCGGAATCAGTTTGCTGATGTCATCTACTGCCGGTTGGGGCGATCGAACTGCAAAATAAATGCTAGCTAGAAATGCCACCAAACCCGCCACTGCCCACACCCATTTCGCTCTCGGCAGCCTTTCCAAAAAACTCAACTCTTCCCTCGTATCTAATGGCTCTTCTAGAGTATTTTCCTTTTGTCGGCTGCGTCTTTTCTTAGTAACTTTTACAGAATTTAGAGTAAATTTTCGCAACAATTTCGGCATGGCGATCGCCACCGCTATTCCCAAAGCAAGTATCCCGTATCTCCCCCAAGGAACCGCTGTAGAAATCAATCCCAAAATGTAGGCAAGACAGAAAATGGCACCCGTTGCTTGATTCATTAATTAGTAATTCAGAGGGGGAATATTTCAGGGAAACCGATGCAGGAATTATGCAATACTTACCAAATAAACCGGGTTTTTCAATCGGAGTAAAAAGCTAAACGCCGTGTATTTAGATAAAAAACCCAGTTTCTGGCTACCCCTGCGTAAGTTATGGGAAAATTTCTTTCCTTACATTCTTTCCCTTCCCCTTCCCCTTCCTCTTCCTCTTCTAAATAGACAGCCCCAATTTTAAACCGAAAGCCGCGTGCAGCACCATAAGTGCAAGGGCCGTCGTGCCTAAATAGGCGTGAACCGCGCGCAGTGCTAGCTTATTGCCCCCAAAACCCGTTAGCGAAATCAAGCTGCCAACAGCCAGCAAAACCAGCACTGCCGAACCCGTCCAAAAATGCGGACTTTCCATGACTGGCTGGTGCTGCATCACCAGCGACAGCAAGCCACCTGTATAGCCCAAAGCTAGAAACAGAAACATCCAGGGTGCAAGCTTGCGGTGATCCGAGCGACTTTTGAGTGCGACATCTTTATCGGCGGCCAAACGTCCCTGCCATCCCGTATACCCGACAAAACTGCCCATCGCCACCACCACGATCCCCATCATTACAGGGTGTCCCCAATGGGTAATTGGTTCGGGAATTCCCAGACTGCGAAATTGACTGGCGATGGGTTCTAGTAGTTCGCTGAGATTGATCATTTGCTTGAGATTCCTAACTTTGCGATCGCTAATTTTGCTTTAACCAACAACTTACTCTAAATAGCAATATTATCGATCGCGATTTTCCATCACTGTTTCCAGCCAGAAGTCTGTATAAAATAAAAGAGCCGGACACAGGAGAAGTGTATTCCCTAGCATCAGCCGGGGAGCGCCCATTTCAGTTAATTTGAGCTGATCACAATCCAGTTTTTTGTCCCCACACCCGCAAGAGGATGCTATTGCAGACGGCGCTATGATTAAGCCTTACCGATTTTTGCAGCGAATTGCTCAACTGCTCGCCTACGCTTACTCCGCACTGATTGTCAGCTATCTGATTCTGAGACTGATCTTTTGGGACAGGCTGTGGCCGATTGCCTTGATGGGGGATTTTGTTCCTTGGATTTTCTTGCCAATCTTCCTGCTGCCAATTCTAGGGTTTTTTATCATAAAGAAACGCTGGTTCGCGATTGTTTCCTCTGTCGCTGGCATCTGTTTGCTGGGTTGGCTACACGTCACCTACTTTTCTCCCCAGCAGACGAACATCAGTGATTCCCAGCCAACCCTCAAGATTTTTTCTCTCAACCTCGGCTGGCATCACAAATCCCCACAAGCTTTGGTCAACCTAATTGAAGAAGAAAAACCAGACCTCATTTGTTTGCAAGAAATTAAGGAGGATTACGCCAAAGAAGTATTCTCTAAGTTGGCCGCATTATACCCGCACAACCTGGGGCGCGGATACCATGTGATTCTCAGCAGATATCCCATTCGCTCTTTCCAAAAGTTAAAGCTAGCGGGTGGGAACGAACCACAGGAACGAGCTATTATCGCAATGAACCAGCAAGATGTAGTTCTTTATAACATTTCAACCACCCCACCGTGGTTTCGCCAGCATAAAATTTTGCCTTTCCTCAAAATCCCAGTTTACGAGTACGGCGACCGACCGGCACAAATTCAAGATTTAGTGCGGCGACTCCAGAAAGAAACGCTGCCGACTATTGCTGCCGGGGACTTTAATCTGACTGACCAATCTCAAGACTACTATTATTTGAGAGCCGTTATGCAAGATGCTTTCCGAACAGCAGGAGTGGGTTTTGGCTTTACTTTTCCGCACGGGTGGGATCTGAGTTTACTGGTTAAACAGTTAAACTGGAAATTAACTTTTCCCCTGGTGAGGCTTGACTATGTTTGGTATTCTCACCACTGGGGGGCAAAATCAGCCAATGTTTTACCGCCAATTGGTTCAGAGCATCTGCCGGTGTCGGCCCAACTGCGGATGCGACCGGAATTTGGACGAGTGTAGGGGGTTGGCAACACTTTGGTGGGGCAACCACAAGGGCATTGGTATCAATTTAAGCTCCGCGCCGTGATGCTGTTGGCGAATCCGTGAAGGGTGACATTTTACATTTGCTCCCGTCGCACCCCTCTTAGAGCGTGTCCGGATAATTGCCCGCAATTAATTTTTCTATCCTTCTTCCTCTTTCTTCTTCCTTTTTGGCGTAGTTGGCGTCTTGGCGGTTCATTATTAAACCCCCCAAAGAAACAAAGTATTGATTCGCCAACAGTCTCATGGAATGCGCGATTATACAAACAGGGAATTTTAGACAAATGAAGATGTTTTCAACCAAGCACAGACGAATGGCTCGAATTAAGCCTTACTGGCTTTGCACTTGACTGCTGAATCGCCCGTATGCCATAGCCCTGGGTCTGCGCTTCACCCAATCTTCACAGCCTCATTCTCACTCTGGATGTTAAATCCTACCTGCCTGCTCAAAGTTAATTTCAATTCCTTGACTTTTGAATGCCAAAGTTAGAAATTAACATCGCAGCCGACGAACACTCCCACTTCTACATTTTGCTAATCGCTCTCAAGGGAGAACCAACTGCTGAAAAAAAACTAGAGGTTCCAAGTTTGAGACTTCTGGCATAAAGTATGCCGTCTGCCCAGGCTCACTTCGATAGACTGAGCGCTAAACCGTCTGAAGGCACCCTGATAGCACCCTTGTCTGTTGAGCAGCCATCGCTGTGCACCTAAATGAACCCTCTCAACTAACTCGCTGGGGATTCGGTTTTAGCAGACAAGCACCCACTTTCTTGCGTCGCCTTCCTCGGAACCGTGCAATCGCTACACTCACTGCGCCGTCGCTAAAGTAGCTTCCGAAGGTTGGATTTGATACTTTACGAGATTTGCCAGTTCTTGTAACTGATTAATCGCTTCTGCACCTTCTAGTTTCATCAGTTCGCGGTCGTCCCGCATCTCAGTCCAAGTGATACCGTAATCTGACACTAAAAATCGAATCAGATGGTTGTCCGTCAAACTGACCATAAATGAGGCACTGTTCATCTGACCCCCGCAAGTGTAGCAGGATGCCAGATAACCCCGATGCTCTAGCACGATCGCTAAAGCTTGAAGGTTCATTACCAAATCTTGAACGAATTTACGGTGTTGTTCTGCAAGTCTCAGAAACACAGTTCTCCTCCTATCACCACACCGTGTATTTTACATCCCATTTAATAATTTCTTAATAAGTGGGTATTTAGGTGCTGGTTCAGTATACGTTTAGTATGCTCAAAAAAAATCGGATTAGCGACCTCTTCAGCCTACCTATACTAGATTAACCGAGTTGTGATCGAAACGAAGTATCAGCAGCGACATTCAGCCAAAACAGGCTCTAGCGGGGTACTCCAGCCGGAAAATTTGCCTGCTGTCACGGGTGATTCAGCCGTCGGAGAGCCCAAAGATACAAATAACTAATGATAGTAATGAAATTAGTTAAGTATAAGAGTTCAATCACCCTGCGGGTACTCGTCCCAAAGCGTCGTCGTCTGCCGCAAGCTCCGAAAATCGCCATTCCCCAAAATCAAGTGATCCAGCAGCGGAATCGACAAAAACTGCGCTCCCGCCAGCAACTGCCGCGTCAAAGCAATATCCTCCGGGCTGGGTTCCACAATCCCCGATGGGTGATTGTGCGAGATAATCGCCCGCGTCGCCCCCTGGCGGATCACCTCGCGAAAAATATCCCGTGGGTGAGCCAAAGTTTCCGTTGCTGTGCCGATCGTAATTACCTGAGTACCCAGCAGCCGATTTTTTACATCCAGCAACACCACAGCAAAACGTTCCTGAGACTGCCACATCAAATCCTGACTCAGGGCATCCGCCGCCGCTTGCGGAGAGTCAACCACAGCCATTTCCGGCGGCCGCGACTGAAACACCCGCTTCCCCAACTCCACCGCCGCCAAAATCGAAGTCGCCTTAGCAGGGCCAATCCCGTGAATCTGCGTCAACTCCTGAACGCTAATAGTGCGTAGCACAGCCAGAGGATCACGGTGGTGCAAACTCAACTGATTTAAAATATACTGTCCGAGCCCGACGGCGGAAAGCTTGCCGGGTCCCTGACCAGTACCCAGGAGAATCGCAATCAATTCTGCAGTCGCCAAACTTTTCGGGCCACCCGCCATCAACCGTTCCCGTGGCCGTTCACTCGTTGGCAAATCGACAATTCTCAAGCTGTAAGTCATAGCTGCACCCGCACCGCAAGCTCAACAATTAGACAATTTTAGCCGATCGATTTGCGTTCTTCAATTCGTACAATCACCCAAAAAAGCCTTCATCATTAACCGAGGCTGTTGGCAGAGCAAATCTAACCTAGCGTTTCGCAAGCGATCGAGTCTCGATCTCGATCGAGCTTAAACGGATCGCCCGGATATGCCTCTAAAACTCGCTGCGCTTCAGCTTGAGTCGCAAAGTCAGAACAGTTGCAATCCGAGTTAACGCAACTCGGAAAATCGGCACTTTTAACCTTCGCTTTAGAAGACTCGTCAATAACTTTCTTGGTGTCTTTCTTTGGCTGCTGTGCATCAACAGCAATCTCTGCGGTTCGTTCAACAGATTTGACCGAAGATGGCAATTTGCGATCGGGCCTTGGTTTGGCAAGTGGAGATACCTCCGCAGAAATGGCAGGTTTCGGTGTTGGTGTCGGCGTTTTCACAGTCTCCGGCTTCAGTGTCGGCGCTGCCGAAAGCGGTGACGGCTTAGCGGTTTGAGAGGATACTAGCGGATCGCTTGGGGCCGAAAGCGCCACCGAAACTTCCTGAGACGGAGGGGGTGCGGTGACGCCAACAAGTACAAACGAAGCCGCCATCAACCCGCCGTACATCGCGATCGATCGCTTGCGGGTTGGTGCGCCCACCCATTTCGGATTAACAATACCCAGAAAGAAGGCAGGTATCGACAATAGAAAGCTTAAGACGAAAAAATTAAACATCGCGACTTTTAACAGTAAAAAAGAGAAGTAATCCAGGACGCAGAAACCGGGTTTCTTTTCCCAAAATCCGAGGTGAAGCACGAAGGATATATGTTTAAACAACCCGATTTCTTTAATTTCTGTGCGTAAGTCCTGAGAAGTTAACTTCCTTATTTATCAGCAAACAACTCACAAATCCGTAGGATTTACTTCGTAAATATAACCCTAGACACCGGACGCTGGTGAAACTCGGTTGGTGAGTGTATTTTTCCTTACTAAACCCACGATTTTTTCCTACAGTTCGCGATCGCACTCCGACGCCTATAAACCGGGGTTTTTAATTGCAGTAAATGAGTAGAACCAAGTATTTTTATTAAAAAACTACGTTTCTCGCCCTAACCGGGCGTAAGTCCTGGTAAAATTTCTCGTAATGCTGGCAGAAAAGTGAGATGCATACCCAGCTACGTTCAGCGCAAAGGTGCGCTTACCGTAAATTCTGGCCATTCAGTTGAGGCCAGCAGCCCCGAGGAAACTGGTTGCGGCGGCTTAGGTGCTGTAACTCCAAGCAAAAGGAACGAAACTGCCATCACTCCGCCGTACAAGGCAGCCGAGCGCTTGCGATTTCCCTGTCCCACCCATTGAGGATTTAGCAGACCCAGACAAAAAGCCGGCGTTGAAAACATGAAAGTTAATACAAACAAGCTGGACATAAGGCACCTCCGACTCGCAAACTGCAGCGATCAATTACTGTTCTCTCCACTTAACATCTCAAAAAATCCGCTAAAAAAAGTTATAATTTAGAATTTATGACTTTGGACTTATTGCCTCTTATTAAACAATAATAAAAATGCTTAAATCTCTTACTTTAGATAGTGGTTTAAAAAAATAAGAGCTTTTTACCGAACCCGAAAAATCAGCTTAAAATAGAAACTAAATTCCTCACTCAAAATATGAAAGTCCGCTTTAACGTAGTCCGCCAAAATCAAAACGAGGCTCCCCGGGTTCACACTTACACTCTAGACGTTGAAGAGAGCAATACTATCCTCGACTGCCTCAACAGTATTAAGTGGGAACACGACGGCACTTTAGCTTTTCGCAAAAATTGTCGCAATACAATTTGCGGCAGTTGTTCTATGCGAATTAACGGTCGATCGGCATTAGCTTGCAAAGAAAATGTCGCCAGCGAACTCGCAAGACTGCAAAAAATAGCTGATTCCAGCTCAGCAGAAAAGCCGGCCGATTTCATCCCAGAAATCACCGTCGCCCCAATGGGAAATATGCCGGTAATTAAAGATTTGGTTGTTGACATGACCAGTTTTTGGGACAACCTAGAAGCAGTTGAACCATATATCAGCACAGCCTCGCGAGCAATTCCAGAACGCGAATTTCTGCAAACTCCAGAAGAGCGATCGAAACTCGACCAAACTGGCAACTGCATCCTCTGCGGCGCTTGCTATTCGGAGTGCAACGCCCGCGAAGTCAATCAGGAATTTGTCGGCCCCCACGCCCTCGCCAAAGCTTACCGCACGATCGCCGACTCCCGCGACAGCGAAACCGAAAATCGACTGGAAAAATACAACGAAGGCACCGCAGGCGTTTGGGGATGCACCCGCTGTTACTACTGCAACTCGGTTTGTCCGATGGAAGTTGCGCCGATGGATCAAATTGGTAAGATTAAACAAGAGATTCTCGATCGCAAAGACGACCAAGCCAGTCGATCGATCCGCCACCGCAAAGTTTTAATCGATCTCGTCAAAGAAGGCGGCTGGATAGACGAGCGCAAATTTGGCATCGAAGTAGTAGGAAACTACTTCCGCGACGTTAAAGGTTTGCTGAGTCTGGGCCCCTTGGGTTTGAGAATGATCGCTCGCGGCAAGTTCCCGCTGTTTTTTGAACCTTCAGAAGGTACTGAAACCGTGCGAAATCTGATCGAATCGGTTCAAAGTTTAGAAAAGTCAGCAGATTAGTGATCGGCTGTCATTTTCCTGGTAAATTACAAGTTGTGCGATCGCAAAGCTTCCCAAAAGTCATTACTCAAAACTCAAAACTCAAAACTTTTAAATGACTGCTAAAACTCCTCCCTCCCCAAAACCGACAACCCCAAATACCCCAAAACCAGAACCAGCCTTTGGGTGGAATGCCTATGCAGAACAAATCAACGGCAGATTTGCGATGGTGGGATTCGTGGGACTTTTGCTGCTAGAATTCTTCACCCGCCAGGATTTTTTTACCTGGCTGGGTTTTCGTTAAATTAATCTAAATCAAGAAGGGAAGTTGAAAATTTATAGCTCTTTCAACTTCCCTTCTACTTTTAAGAGTTATTTAAAATACAGTAGACCTCTTGCGAAAGTCTCAGGCGATGGCTAATTTGTCTTCAAAGAAAGTTCATAATTATAAATACCAGCTATCA